>JAFNAH010000587.1 GCA_017860075.1 Acidobacteriota bacterium
TCTCGTCCCCCCTAAACCACGAGAGTTTTTACACAGACTGTCGGGACCGGGGCGTCTGTGCAGAGGCGCGCGCGGTGCTTCGTCACGCTGTGTTTCGGATTTCTTGGTCAATGCGGCGAACAATCTCATCGATGGCTTTATCCATGCCACCGCACAAATTGCTCTGCACGTCCACATCGATCCACTGCTTATGGAGCAGAACGCCCGCAAACTCTCGATTGTTCACGAGCGGGGTATGGTCGCTCGTCGCCGCGAGAGGAATTACTCGCGCTGGCTCGGCTAACGCCCCATCAGGGGGCATCCCTAGACGGTATCCCTCATTACTAATCTGCAACAGATTCGCATTTCGACTCAAGAACGGCGTCACGACCTCAAACACCGTTTTTTGATCTCGACGGCCGAGATCGGACAACCATGCAACGGCTGCCGGGTACCCGGCGAGAAGCGCCCGCAGTTCTGGGTCCTCGATGGCTGCCGCTTGGCCACTCGACAACAAGCTATTCACGGCTCCGGTGGAGAACCCAAGGTCGCTGTACCAAGTGATGTCTGCCAAACGCTGGTCCAAAGTCCTCTCAGTATCCTCGTAACGTCCGGCGGCTACTGCTTTAAGCAGGATCTCGACAGAGTCCAACGAGGCCTTCCGGTAGGCGCACTGGGATTTCACCCAGGTGAGATCAGACAGCATCTCTGCCTTGACGGACTCAAGCATCACATTCTTCTCGGCGGCTGCATTGCGCTGCTCCCACCACGCATCGATGCCGAAGGCCAGAAGTATGCTGACGACGGTAGCGGCCCCTTGCAGTACCAGCCAGGTCACGGGACCAATGCGACCGAACGGACGAGTTGTTGTCATCGCAACCACCTCGCAACTTGGTATTTGGTTTCAATGTAAGCACTTTCTTGGCCCCGCAGTGCCATGGATTCCCTAACTTAGGTGATCCCACCGAGCGGCTTCTCTTTGGCCAGGTCGGTCAGGCAGCGTCCAGAAATCTGAGCGCCTCGTCCCGGACCCGCACGGGCACCGCCGCGACGCAGGAGTAATCGAAATTCCGAGGGCCCCAGCGAACTCACGCCCCTCTCGCCGCCTCCGCCACGCCGGGCCCGCCCATGGCCGCCCCCATGCCCGGCCCTCGCGCGTCACACCCGCGCCCACTCCGGCGGAACCTCGCGCACTCCGGGTCCGACCCCGTGGGACGCGCCTCCCCAGCCCCGCCAGACCCGCCAGGTTCCCAGCTCGCCAATTTCCCCGGCCTCGGCCCGCCTCGGAATCGAACCATTGACACGCGAATGTCTCGGTTGACTTTCATGCAGCCCTCTTGCCATTGAACCGAGACCGACGAATATTTCTCACGCCCTTGCATTTGAATGGGCGATTCTGAATCGGACACCGAGGTCCGACCAACATCACCCGCGGGAGGTGTCATGACTGCGTCATGGGGGTGCGCCTGGGATGCCCGACGATGCGCGCGTCGTCGGCCGCCGGAAGCCCGCTGGCGCAGCGACCCGCGGATGCGCATGGTCGACGTCGGCGGCAGCGTGCTCCGCGTGCTGGACATCGGCGACGCGGGCGGCCAGGCCCCGATCATACTGGCCGCCGATGCGCCCGTGGTGCTGGAGCACCTGATCCCCCTGGTTGAAGCTCTGCAGGGCCGGCGGCGCGTCGTGGCCCTGGAGATGCCGGGATTCGGCTTCTCGCGGCCCCATCGGGACTACCGTTTCACTTTGCCGGAGCAGGTCGGGGTACTGCTGGGCCTGCTGGACGCTCTCGACGTGAGACGCGCGCATCTGGCCTTCACCTGCGTGAACGCGCTGGTGGCCGCGGCACTCGCGAAACGTGCTCCGGAGCGCGTGGAGCGCCTCACGCTCGGGCAACTGCCTTCGCTCCAGGAGTACCGCCGCTGGGCCGCCCGCATCGACTTCAGAGTCGCCGGTGTCTCCCTGCTCGGAACGCCGGGCGTCGGACAGGTGTTGATGGCCACCGCGCCATCATTCGTCGCGGCAAAGTGGTTTCGTGGCGTGTCGGGGCCGTCTGCGGACCCGGAGACCTACGCGCTCGTGGCGCGGAAGGCGTATCGGGCGGGTGGCACGTTCTGCCTCGCGGCGCTCAACCAGACGATGTTCGACGTGACCGCGTCCGACATCGGGCCGCTCTCGGTACCGACGACCTTCCTCTGGGGCCGTCGTTCCGAGGCGTCTAACGGCAACGCATGAGTGATTCAGCACAATCCGCCACCGGCGAGGCGGCGACGTTCGCCAGCAGTCCAAGGCCGCCTCGACTCGTCGAGACCGTGATCATCGGGACCGGGTTCTCAGGGCTGTTGGCAGCCATCCGCTTGCAGAGAAGGCAGTGCAACGACTTCGTCCTGCTGGAAAGAAGCACCGAGTTGGGCGGAACCTGGCAGGTCAACTCGTATCCCGGCGCCGAGGTGGATGTTCCAACCAGCCTCTATTCGATCTCCTTCGTGCCCTATCCGTTCACGAAGACCTTTGCATCGCAGAGCGAACTGCTCGCCTATACGAACCACGTCATCGATACGTTCGGCTTGCGGAAACACGCCATCACGAACCAGGTCGTGACTACGATCACCTATGACGAGGGCGCGTCCCTGTGGCACGTGGAGACCGAGTCTGGCGAGCGATACTCCGCCCGCTTCGTCATCGATGCCAGTGGCGTGCTCGCAAATCCGCATGTTCCCGGCATCAAGGGTGCGGACACATTCACCGGGCCCTCGTTCCACTCCGGGCACTGGGATCACTCCGTCTCCCTGAAAGGGAAACGCGTCGCAGTGATCGGCTCAGGATGCTCGGCGGCCCAGATCGTCCCCGCCATCGCCGGCGAGGTGTCCCGGCTGACTCTGTTCATGGGCAAGGCGCAATGGATCCTTCCACGGTCGGAACGGCATTACGGCGCGGCCGAGCGTTACGTACGAACGCTGCCGGGCATCCGGCATCTCATCCGCCTGGTCGTGTTTGTGTTCTACGACATCCGATTCATTGCCTTCCGCCGCTATCCAGGTACCGCGACCAACAGCCGGCTCATGAAAGGCCATTACCGGAGGCGGCTGGAGAACCAGCTGGAGAAGTACATCAAGGACGACAGACTGCGCCGGCACATGCTGCCCGACTACGAGTTGGGCTGCCGGCGACTCATTCCGACGAACGACTATCTCCCCGCACTGGCCCGCGAGAATGTCGACGTGGACATCAACGGGATCGAGTGCATCACGCCCCGGGGCATACGGACGAAGGACGGCAAGGAGGTCCCGCTGGACGTCATCGTCTGCGCCACGGGGTATTTCGCCTATTCGGACATGAAGAAGGCACTGACGTTCCAGGTCTACGGCCTGGGAGGGAGGAACCTCAACAGCGAATGGGAAGCCGAGGCCGTCTCCTACAAGGGCATCACCGTTTCCGGTTACCCG
>JAFNAH010000099.1 GCA_017860075.1 Acidobacteriota bacterium
GTGAAATGATGCGATGCAGATCCGGCGGGATGTTCGGCCGCAGCGAAGTAACAGGCCGGGTCTCCTCGAATGCGATCGCGTGCATCGTGTCCAACGCACTGTCGCCGGCGAACGGAAGCGTGCCGGTCACCATCTCGTAAAGCGTCACGCCGAATGAGAAGAGGTCGCTGCGGAAGTCAACCGGTTTACCCCGAGCCTGCTCGGGGCTCATGTAGGCCAGCGTGCCGATCACGGCGCCGGCGCGGGTCTGCGCCATCGTCGCCAGCTGGGAAATCCTGTCCTCGGCACCCTGCGGACGGGCATCGTCATCGCTGCGCAGCGGGTCCAGCTTGGCCAGCCCGAAGTCGAGCACCTTCGCGTGCCCGTCCCGTGTCAGCATGATGTTCTCGGACTTTATGTCCCGATGGACAATTCCCGACTCGTGTGCCCGCGCGAGTCCTTCTGCGGCCTGGATGGCGATGTCGAGCGCTCCCGGCAGATCCAGTTCGCGCCGTTCAATGAGCCGGCGCACCGTGTCGCCGTCGATCAGCTCCATCGCGATGAAGGTGACACCGTCGGCTTCGTCCACGTCATAGACCTGCGCCACGGCCGGGTGCGTGATGGCGGCGGCCGCGCGCGCTTCCCCGAGGAAGCGCCTTCTTCGTTCGGGATCCCCCGTCACGTCCTGGGGGAGCACCTTCAGTGCCACGTGCCGCTGAAGCCGCGTGTCCCAGGCCTTGTAGACGGTCCCCATGCCCCCTTTGCCGAGAAGGTCCTGGATGACGTATTGGTTGAGTTGTCGTCCGATCATCGGTTCAAGCCAAAATGATCCGCCGGCGGCGGCCGCAGATCCAGCACTCTGGATACCACATTTCACCGGCAAGGTCAGCAGGCTTTACCGCCGGGACTCGAAGAATCCTCGGAGCAGCCCGCCGCATTCATCCGCGAGCACTCCGGACGTTACGGCGATCTGGTGGTTGAGTTGAGGGACGTTCGCCATCTGGAACACGGACTGGACCGCCCCGGCCCTGGGATCTGCAGCGCCGAAGACGATCTCGTCGACACGTGCATGAATCAGTGCCCCGACGCACATCAGGCAAGGCTCGATCGTCACAACCAGGATGGACCCCGGCAGGCGATAATTGCGCATGCTGTGGGCTGCGTGGCGCAACGCGAGAACTTCGGCATGGGCGGTCGGATCGTGCGATCTGATACTGTGGTTGTGCCCGCGGCCGACGATCTTCTCATTGATCAGGATGATCGCGCCGACCGGGACCTCCCCCTCTGACTCGGCTCGCTGCGCCTCTTCGAGCGCCTCCCGCATCCATCGCTCGGCTGATGCCCGCTCCATATACCATCGGCTCCCCGGACGAGCTGCCCCGCAAGGTTTAGCCCAAGCTACCACAGTGCCCGGGGGGAGTAAAGGCCGCCAGGGCGAGAACCGGATTTTTCCGTGTGTCGGGCTCAGAGTTTCAGTATCCTACTTCCGGGCCCCGTTCTATCGGGCCCGGAGGGACAATTCATGCAGCTCGAAACAGAATGCGAAGGCAAAATCAAATGCGGCTCTCTGCCTTGGGAGGTCAGCGAACGGCTGGCGCAGCTTTCGGGCAACTGGCTCGAATTCTCGCCCGAGGAAGAGGCGATTGTCGTGCGTCACGTTCAGCCCGTGGGGTGTCCGGCCATGTCGGGCGTACCTTGTGAGCTGATCTCCATCCTCGATACCATCCCGTCGGACCATCGGGAGAAGATGCCCGGCGGCACGCTCTATGTGCGGGACAAGAAGGGCCTGGTTCTCCGATTGCTGGTGAAGGGAGGCGAGCTCCTCATCCAGTGGCCGCACCTCGACTATGAACATTCGAAACCCGAAGCCCCGGACACCGTGATGGACAGCATCAATCCGCGCGAGGCCAGAATCTGCGGCTGGGCACGGTTTGCCGGTTCTCCGGAGCGCGCGAACGACCTCGCAGCCTTCGTAGATCGTTTTGAAGGGCTCTACCCGGAAGGGGACATGCCGTCCGAATGCGAACAGAATCTCGTTTCGGTGCGATTTCGGGACGTGAACGTGGGTCCCAGGGAATTGGTATACAAGATGGAGACGCTGGCGGAGACACGCGATTCTCTCGAGGCCGAACTTGACGTCAGTTCATTCGCGCCGGGCGCACTGGACCGCAATTTCCGGATCAAGATAGAAAAGGGGAGGATTCACGCGTTGCGCCCCTCCCTTTGGAGGTAGCTGACGAAGATGATCGACTATTTTCTGACTGACGAGCAGAAGGAGATCCGCCGGCTTGCCCGGGAAATCGCGCAGAGGGAAATCGCTCCCGTGGCGGCGCACTACGATCGGACCGGCGACTTTCCCTGGCCGGTCGTCAAGGTGATGGCTGAGACCGACCTTTTCCGGGTCTTCGTGGACAGCGCCTACGAAGGCATGGCCGGAGACACTCCCATCTTCAACATGGTTTTCGTCACCGAGGAGCTGTCCCGTGCCTGCGGCGGCATCGCGCTCGCATACGCCGGGTCGGCGCTCGGCGCGATGCCGATCATCCTGAGCGGAAGCGAAGAGCAGAAGCGGAGGTTCCTCCCTGACATCGCCGCGGGCCGCCGCCTCGCTGCCTTTGCGCTGACCGAGCCTCAGGCCGGCTCGGATGCAGGGGCAATCTCGACTACCGCCCGCCGCGACGGCGACTGCTACGTGCTCAACGGTACCAAGCAGTGGATCACCAACGGCGGCGAGGCGGAAATCTACTCCGTCTTCGTATTGACCAACCCCGAAAAGGGCCCGCGTGGCGCTTCCTGCATCGTGGTAGAGAAGGGGACGCCGGGATTCGAGTTCGGCAAGAAGGAAGACAAGCTGGGAATCCGTGCGTCGGCGACACGTGAATTGAGCTTTCAGGATTGCCGCGTTCCCGTTGAGAATCGCCTGGGGCGCGAAGGAACCGGTTTCATCACCGCGCTCAAGGTTTTTGACGCATCGCGCCCGGGAGTCGCCGCACAGGCAGTGGGCATCGCGCAGGGTGCGCTGGACCTCGCGATAGAATATGCCTGCTCCCGCAGGCAATTCGGCTCGCCCGTCTCGTCCTTCCAGGGTCTGCGTTTTACGCTCGCCGATATGGCCATCAGGGTCGAAGCCGCCCGGGCGCTGACCTATGCGGTGGCGCGCCACATCGATGCCGGCCCGACCGCACGACCGACGATGTATTCTGCCATGGCCAAGTGCTTCGCTTCGGACGTCGCCGTGCAGGTAACCACCGACGCCGTGCAGATTTTTGGCGGCTACGGCTATATGCGCGACTATCCCGTCGAGAAGTACATGCGGGATGCCAAGATCACCCAGATTTACGAGGGAACGAACCAGATCCAGCGCGACGAGATCAGCAAGGTATTGATCGGAGAATTCCACGCGCACAGTGGGGACAAGTAGGTCCGGTCTGTTAGACCGGACCCTCGATTGGACGGAGATCGGCAGAGGTCCGGTCTGACAGACCGGACCTACTTGGAGAAAAGCTTCATGCGCACCGGCATCCTGGCAGTCTGCTCCCTCCTTCTGGCCGCTGCCCTGCCGGCTCAGACTTCCTGGTTTCCTTTCGCGCTCCCCTGGGACGACGCTTCGCGAACCGCCATCGACGCCTCAAACTTGCTGACCGACTATCCGGGCCAGGACCCTGCCGTCGTCGTGGATTCCAGGGGGAACCTCCGGGCCGGCAGCGACGGTCATTTCTATTTTGAGAAGACCGGCAAACGCGCCCGATTCTGGGGAGTCAACTTCACCTTCAACGCGAACTTCCCGCCCTGCCCGGAACGGCCGCCGTCTGCCGGAGAGTTCCAGGACGACCGGGTGGCAGACAAGGTTGCCCGGCACCTCGCGAAGCTGGGCGTCAATGTCGTCAGATTCCATCACATGGATTTTTACGCCGGCCCGAACGGCATCTGGGACCCGAAGTATTACCCGAATGACACGCAGCACCTGAGTGATGCCGCGCTTCAGAGGCTCGACTACCTCATCTATCAGCTCCGCCGCAACGGGATTTACGTAAACCTCAATCTCAAGGTCGCGAGGCATTTCGGTCCAGGAGACGGCCTCCAGGACACGCACCTCTTCGGCGACCCCATCTCCTTCTTCCAAGGGGTGTCGCATTTCAACTCGCGGATGATCGAGCTCCAAATGGATTACGCCCGGAAGCTGCTGACGCACCGGAACCCGTACACGGGGCTCACCTACGCCGAGGATCCCGTGGTGGCGTTCATCGAAATCGCAAACGAGGACTCTCTTTTCGGGAACCTGCTCAACGACGGCGGGCTCAACTATCTCCCCGGGGTATCCGGTGCCCTGCCCGAGCGATACAGCTCGGAACTCGACACCCTTTGGAACACCTGGCTGCGCGAAAAGTACGGCTCGCGCCAGGCGCTGGAGGCAGCCTGGAAGAGCCAGGAGCCGGCCGTGGACCCGACGGACATGATGCGCAACGGCGGCTTCGAGAACGGCATGAACGACTGGTCGGTCTATCCGATCGGAAGCGCGACCGTGTCGGCGCGGGTGGAACAGGGTGCAGGCCCGGACGGGAGCGCCGCCCTGCGTGCGGAGGTGATATCCGACGGGACAAACTGGCACGTGCAGTGCATCCAGAACGGACACGCAATCGAGGCGGGTAAATCGTACGAGATCAGTTTCTACGCAAGGGCCTCGAGGCCGGGGGAGATCACGATCGACGTCATGAAGGGGGTCGATCCCTGGAGCAACTACGGCTTGAGCAAGACGGTCCAGCTCACGACCGCGTGGCAGCCATACCGCGGCTTTTTCCGTGCCGGTGAAACCGATCCGTCGACGGTCCGCCCGACATTCGAGCTCGGCGCGAGCAGCAACACCATCTGGATCGACAAGGTCGAGTTCCGCCAGTCGGGACCGCTCGAGCTGGGAGCCGACGAGTCCTTCGAGGCAGGCACGGTCGTTCGGCCGTACCGGTCGGAGCTCGGCCGCTATACCAACGCCAGAATCTATGATCTGTTCCGCTTCTATTCCGGAGTGGACGAGCAGTACTTCTCCGCGATGCGCAGCTTCGTAAGAGATACGCTCGGCGCCGGGGCGATGGTGACCGGAACCGCTCCCTGGTGGGGATACCTCGGCGACACCGCAGTCCAGTCGAAAATGGACTATGTCGACGGTCACTACTACTGGGATCACCCCTCCTGGCCGGCGGGGCAAGCGTGGTCCCCGACGGGCTGGACCATTACCAACTCGCCCTGGGTGAACCAGCTGGCTGAATTCAGCGGTCTCGCGTCACAGGCAGTCGAGGCCAAACCCTTCACCGTGAGCGAGTTCAACCACGTGTTCCCGAACCGTTACGCGCTCGAAGGACCGCTTCTCGCGGCGGCAATCGCGAACCTGCAGGACTGGGATGCCGTCTACCTCTTCGACTACGCAGGCAACACAACGGATTTCGCACGCACTTCGACCGGGTCGTTCTTCGACCTGGCCGGAAATCCCGTCAAGCTCGCCCAGATGCCCGTCTGCTCGAGGATCTTTCTCGGCCGGCAGAGCACCGTTGCCGCAGAGGACATCGGTGTGGAACTGAGTCCGGATGAGCTCGCAGCAGGTTACGCCGCGGGAAAGGTCAATGCCGGCCAGTTTCTCGAATCCAAGGGCCTCGACCGGCGCACGTTTCTGCAGTCACGGCTGCGCATCAACAGGTTCGACCGCACGGAGCCGGTTTCCCTGGACCACTCTCTTGCGCCGGGCAGCGTCGTCGCCAGCAACGGCGAACTCACGTGGAACGCCGACAACCCGGAAGCAGCCTACGTGCTGATCAAAGGGCCGGCAGTCCAGGGAGCTGTGGGCTTCATCAGGGGCCGGACCGTGAACTTCGGCGAATGGGAGTTCACGGCCGGCGGCACCAGTCCGGAGCACATGGCAGTGCTGCTCCAGTCCAGTGACGGCGTTCCTCTGCGGGAAACGACACGGATGATTCTATCGGTCTGGACCGAACATCAGAACACCGGGATGGTGTGGAACACCAGTCAGACTTCCGTTGACAACCGCTGGGGTAGCGACCC
>JAFNAH010000588.1 GCA_017860075.1 Acidobacteriota bacterium
TAAGGCGATAGAGGCCCAGCGCTTTCGCCACGATCGCCCACCAGACGATCCCGATGGAAACAAGCCAGGCGTATTCGCGCAGTGACAGGAGCTCGGGATTGAGCAGGCGGCCGACGGGCTCGGGCACGAGGTGATTCATGTGCAGCCGCGTGGCATAGGCGACAGCGAAGGCCAGGATCGTGAGCGCGATATCAGTGCAGAACTGGACGAGGGTAAAGAGCCTGGCGTGTTCTCTGAACATCAAAAAATCCCGCTGAAAAGTAAGCTATTATACCAACGCGGCACCCCCGTTGACCTCTTCAATTCCGAAAGATGGAACAAAAGCGGCTCCGACAGGCTCTTAAACACCGGAGAAACGATGGTCTGTGAGGGACCTGTAAAGGAGATGCGATGCGCATGTGTCAGATGAAGTGGTGGATGCTGCTGGCTGGAATCTTCGCGACCCGACTCGCAATGTCCCAGTCAATTGAAGGGACGGCGTTTGACCCGTCCGGTGCCATCGTTCCTGGCGCCCGAGTGATGCTGATGGTGGACTATGTGAAGAAATCGGAGGCAGTCACAGATGGGCGCGGGCGTTTTTCTTTTAGCGGCCTTGAACCGGGCATGTACTTTGTGCAGATCAAACAGCCCCGGTTTTCCCTTTCGCAACAGCACGTTGTCGTCAAAGAGGGGCAGACCGCAAGGGTTTATGCCGTCCTCACGCCCGGCCGGATGGATGACGAGGTCGTTGTACAGGGTGGAGTCGCAGTCCCGGCCGCTGGCAGCCGGAAGGCGCAGCCGTACACACCGGAAGTCGGTGGGAATATCGACCTTCCCCGTCTTCTCAACCCACCCCGGCCTCGCTACCCTGAAAAGGCGGCGCAAGGAGGTATCCAGGGTATGGTAGTCCTCTACGCGCGCATCAAATTGGATGGCGGGCTGGAGATCCTGGCGGTATTGGCCTCTCCCGACTCGGAGCTGGAGGCTGAGGTGCGCCGCGCAGCCGCCGAAATGAGATACGATCCGATGAAGCTCAACGGGAAACCGGTGGAGTGCGAGATCGAACTGCGCTTCGACTTCCACCCCCCCCCGCAAGAATGATAAAAACGGGGTCTGACCCTGAAATTCCAATTTTGCGGGGTCTCGGCCCCCGGGTGCCGCTGACTTGCCCCGATCAAAACAGGCCTTGAAGACCCTCCGGTCGTTGCACTAAATTCACGGACGGTATGGAGACTGCAACGATTCAACCGAAACCCGGCAGGTGGAACTGGTTGTCATTGGCTCTCTTCATCGCCCTCTGCCTCGTCGTCGGCGGCATCTCGGGCTACTTCAACGCATCCGCGATCCCGGGGTGGTACGCGAACCTTCAGAAGCCCGGATGGACCCCGCCGAGCCAGGTCTTCGCCCCCGTCTGGACTTTCCTTTACATTTGTATCGGGATCGCGGGGTGGCTGGTGTGGAGCAGTCCGTCGGGAAGCGGGCGGGGCTCCGCCTTTCGTCTGTGGAGCCTGCAGCTGCTGCTGAACTTCATCTGGACCCCGCTCTTTTTCGGCCTCAAGTTGCCCGGGTGGGCAGCGCTGGACATAGTTGCCCTCTGGGTGGTAATCGTCGCGTTCATCCTCGTCGCGCGCAGGGTTTCCGCATGGGCGGCGATCCTCTTCGTCCCATACTGGGCATGGGTTTCCTACGCCTCCTCCTTGAACATCGCCATCTGGCACCTTAACGGGGTCTGACCCCTGAAACTTCAATTTTCGGCGTCAGGCTATGGCGAAAGAACTGAACAGCACAACCACCTGGACGGAGCGCTTGAGCCTGGCGCTGATGCGCCGCTACCGCAACCGGATCGAGCGGCTGGAGAACAGGCTGGCATCCAGGGCGACCGACCGTGTTGTGCGCGAATTCGAATGGGGTCTGGAATGGACCCGGGACTGGCCCTGCACTCCCCATGTTTCGAAGGAAGGCCGGGACGCAGCTGCATACCTGGCCCACTTGAACGAAGCGGCGGTGCCTGACGACAGCCGGTTTTTCGGCTACATTACGCCATCCGATTTCCGGCTTGAGGGCAACCTGCTAAGATTCACCTCCGCCGTCGCCACGCCATACCCGGAAAACAACACGGTCACCGGACAGTGGTTTCCTGCCAAGTCCGGCCGCCGGCGGGCGGTGCTCGTGCTGCCTCACTGGAACCCCTACCATGACTATCGCATGCCGAGTGAACTGCAGCGCGCCGACTATGCCGTTTCGTCCAATATAGCCCGTACAATTGACGCGACCCGCCAGGCGGTTATCGACAGCCGCTCCTGCCTGGACTGGCTCGAAACGCAGGGATATGAAAAACTGGGGATAGTCGGGACAAGCCTTGGCTCCTGTTACGCCTTCCTGACCTGTGCCCAGGACGGACGGCTGAGATCAAACGTCTTCAATCACTTCTCTCTCTATTTCGCAGATGTGGTTTGGACGGGTCTGAGCACGCGGCATATCCGCGAGGGTATCGACGGCCACATCAGCCTCGATCAACTCCGTGACGCCTGGAAGGTCATCACTCCGCTCAGCTACGTCGACCGTTACGCGCAGTACGAGCGGCAATCCCTGTTCATCTATGGGACCTGCGACACCACATTCCTGCCTGAGTATTCCGAGGCGATGATCGAACAGGTGCGGCTGCGGAAGATACCCTACAAGCTCGTCGTCCTGCCGTGCGGACACTACACTTTGGGCGAGACCCCGTTCAAATACATCGACGGCTACCAGATCTGTTCTTTCCTGCTGAAGACGCTGTAAGAAGTGCTTGCACCCTCAGGGCACGGCGTTCCAGTTGTAGTCCGCAAGAACCTCGCCTGACTTGCCGACAAGGATCAGGGCCGCACGTCCCGGATCCAATCTGCCCGAGAGATTCTTCCCACTCGCGCCGTCCTTGAAACTGATCTCCTGTGGCGAGGCGGACTCCGACGTCAGGACGTACAGCGTCGCGCTTCCGACGTCTGTCGGGCATATCAGTATCCCGGGATCTTCTATGCTTGTCGTGTAGGCCGGCGTGACACCCGCCTGCGACAAAGCCATCCGGTAAATGTCGCCGACCGCCTTCAGGTTATCGTTCAGCTCGATGGGCAGGCTTATATACAGAATCCAGTCCGGGGGCATAATCCAATCCAGCTTCCTTCTGGCGCTGCGTCGCGTGGAAGTGTTCGTCTGCGTCGAACCTTCCCGACACCAGCAGTACGGTGCCGGATCGTACCTTGGCAAGAATGCTCTCCCAGGCCTGCTGCGTCAGGACCCACGGGGACGGGAGGATGATCAGTTTCGGATCCCCCAGCAGGTCGATCTGGTACTCGCCCGCGACGTAAGCGGTCGCGCGCGCATAGTGATACAGGGCGCGCACGCATTTTTGCTGCGCCTCGAGCGCATACCTGTTGAAGACGGAAAGCTGCAGCGACTGCGGCAGCACGATGGCCACTTCGGGCTTCCCGGCTTGAGCAACGTGGGGAGCGGCCTTCAGCGCGAATCGGGCCATCCCGCTGAGAACGTCCTGCCAGAGCTTCCTGGAACCGTCCCCGCGCTTGATGCCGTAAGTGTCTCCCTTCGCCCAGTCCCACTGCAGCGAGCCAGTGTTGGCTGCGGCGAGCCCGAGCGCGAGCTTGCGCTCGTACAGCCCCAGTGCGGTCAATTCGTCCCAGCGCCAGCTTCTATCGATCCGTGAGGCGGGCTGTACTCCGGTCTCTCCGATCAGGTTCGGCACGTCCGGACGCTTGGCAACCACCGAGTCCCAGAGCAGAGCGTCATCCCGCCACCAGGTGTGATTCGTCGTAAAGGCAACCCCGGCGTCCCCGTAAAACTGATTCAACAGCCGGTTCGCGAC
>JAFNAH010000100.1 GCA_017860075.1 Acidobacteriota bacterium
GCGATGCATACAATGCCGACACGAAAAGTCCGAGATAGATTCCCGAGCAGCGGTGGCATGCAGCCCAGGGATGTCCCAGCAGGCAAAACGAACGGGCGGGATCCTGGTGACATGCAGGCGACAACAAGAGGTAGAGGACCGCGGCGAGAAACGAGTCGGAGCGCGATGCCAGAATCGGGGCGGCAACGGTGGCAGCGGCGAGCGCTCCCCAGAGAAAAACCAGCACGAGTCTTGCGCTGCAGTCAGGGAAAACCGGGTATCGATGATAATTGACCATGCGGGCATTCGGCAATGACGACGCCCGTCATTATACGCAAAGTCGCGTGCCGATCTAGAAAAACCGCGGCGCGCGAATGCATGGACCCCCCCGATTCACGCGCCGAGGCACTATCATTCAGCCCTTGAATCGCTGTGCCGGGAACGACCGCGCGGCCAGCAATGCCGGGTGGGTCCTGGGCCAGAAAAAACGATTTTCCGGGGAAATGGCACAATTGTTGCATCGCAATTGATAACGCGACGCTGGCCCTCCTTCGTATACAAGATTTGGGGCCCAACAGGGTTTCGAACCCATTATCTTGTGCCGTCGATCCAAAAATCGCTTGACAGCACTTCACGATTCCCGTATATGAACATGCGAGAAAGGCAAGGGGTGGATGAAAGTTGCTTATACGTACAACATGAAGAGGGGGGACTCCGAAGAGACGCAAGACCCCCCTGGTAGCAAGGCGGAATCCCAGGCTGAATGGGACGACGCCGAGACAGTACAGGCCGTAGTCGACGCGCTGGGAGAGCGCCACGAGGTCATCGCGGTCGACGCGGCTGATCACGCCTACGAAACACTTCGGGATACCCGGCCGGACATTGTGTTCAACATGGCCGAGGGGGCTACCGGCCCGTGCCGGGAAGGCCATATCCCGGCGATGCTGGAGTACCTCGGGCTCCCGTACACGGCAAGCGATCCCCTGACCCTGAACATATGCCTGGACAAGGCGCGGGCGAAGGAGATCCTCGCGTACAACGGACTGCCCACGGCACGCTTCCGCGTCGTATCCTACAAGAACTTCTCGTTCAACAGCCTGCACTACCCGCTGGTTGTGAAGCCGCTCTACGAAGGCTCGAGTATCGGGATCCGCAACGACTCGCTGGTGCGCACGCGCCAGGAGATGAAGGAGCGGGTGTCCTGGCTGCTCGACAGCTACCGCGAGCCGGCCCTGGTGGAAGAGTACCTGCCGGGAAGGGAATTCACAGTTGCGATACTTGGAAACGGTGATCAGGCGAGGGCCCTGCCCATAGTCGAGATCAAGTTCGACTCGCTGCCGGCGGGCGTGAACCCGATCTATTCGTACGAAGCCAAGTGGATCTGGGACGACTGCAGTCACCCGCTCGAGATCTTCGAATGCCCGGCTCAGTTGCGGCCGGAGCTGAAGGAAGAGATCGAACGGACCTGCCTGCAGGCCTATCGGGTCCTGCGCTGCCGTGACTGGTGCCGCATCGACGTTCGGCTGGATGCCCTGGAGCGGCCGCACATCATCGAGCTCAACCCGCTGCCGGGTATCCTTCCCAGGCCCGAAAACAACTCCTGTTTCCCGAAGGCCGCCCGCGCCGCGGGCATGAGCTACAACCAGCTCATCAACACTGTGCTGGACACGGCACTCCAGCGATACGGGATGATGTGATGGGTCGATACGACTGCGTTGTCCTGCACAACTCGGTTGCGTTAACCGAGGCACTTGACTCTCAGGAACCGATCTTCCCGTCTTCGATCATCCGCGACGAAGTCGGGGCCGTCGAGGAGAGCCTGCGCGAGGGCGGCTTCAACCCGTACGTGATGGCCGTCGACTACTTCTCCAGGGATGTCGTCAACACGCTCGCACGGATCGGGCCGAGGTTCGTCTTCAATCTCTGCGAGGAGATCAACCAAAGGTGCGATCTGGAGATGTGCGTGGCGGGGCTGCTGGACCTCATGGGGATCCCATACACAGGCTCGGGCCCGCTGGCGCTCGGACTCGCTCTCAACAAGTTCCGGGTGAAGCAACTCCTGAGATCGGTCAAGATCCCCACTGCCAGGGGTTACCTGCATCTGCCGGGGCACAAGCCCCGGAGCCGGCGTGTTCGCTTCCCCGTGATCGTCAAGCCCGTGAGCGAGGACGGCAGCCTGGGCATCCGTTCGACCTCGGTTTGCCACGATCCGTCTCGCCTGGAAGAGCAGGTGGCTTATATTCACGACACGTACCGGCAGGGGGCGCTGGTCGAAGAATACCTCGATGGACGGGAGTTCAACGTTTCCATCATGGGCGACGGCCAGGTCAGGGTGTTGGCTGTGTCGGAGATTGACTTCAGCGGCATGCCGCAGGACATCCCCAGGATAGTCTGTTACCGGGCCAAGTGGGATGAGGAAAGCCCGATGTACCGCGGAACGGTGCCAATCTGCCCGGCCGACCTGCCCGCGCGCTACGAGGAGCGGATAAGGGATATAGCCCTGCGAAGTTTCCACGCTCTCGGATGCCGCGACTATGGGCGTGTCGATATGCGGAGCGATGCGCTGGGGAACCTGTACGTCCTCGAAGTGAATCCGAACCCGGATATCGGACCCGAGGCAGGTTTCGTCAGAGCGGCCCGCGCTGCAGGCTATTCCTACGCGGAAATGGTCCTGCGCATCTCCGAGATGGCGCTGGCGAGAGGAGCGAAGGTCGCCGCCGTGGCGTATGCGCTCTGACGAAAAACCCGCATCTCCCATCCGGTTCATGCCGCGCACGGGCGCCCGCGGAAGGCGCCCCCGTCTAGTTTCCGCGTCTCACGCACGACCATGCCCCAGCACTCTCCAGCACGCGTCCAGGAGCCGGAGCACGCCCACAGGGTTGTTTCCGCATCAGGAGTCATGAAGTATGGAACAGTGGATGTCAGATCTGCGCAACAGTGTCACGAAGGGAAGCACAATCAGCCAGGACTACGGAGTCGATGGCGCTGAGATTGACGAGGTGTGTGCCGAGTATCCCATGCGGATACCGCGTTACTACTACGATCTCATCCGCGAGCAGGGCGACCCGATCTGGATGCAATCCGTGCCTTCCATCCAGGAACTGCACGACGAGGCAGCCGAGGAGGACCCGCTGCACGAGGACGAGGATAGCCCGGTCCCGCGCCTGACTCACCGCTATCCGGATCGTGTGCTGCTCCTCGTCACCGACCGGTGCCCGATGTACTGCCGGTTCTGCACCAGGAAGCGCATGGTCGGCCGTGCCGGGGGCATCAGTGAAAAGACCATAGCCCTGGGTATCGAATACATCCGCAGCCACCCGGAAGTCCGCGACGTACTGCTTTCGGGCGGCGACCCGTTGATGCTCAGCGACCGGAGACTCGAGCATATCATCTCGAGCCTGCGCGCGATCCCGAGCGTGGAGATAGTCCGCATCGGGACACGCACCCCCTGCGTGCTGCCGAGCCGGATCACCGACGACCTCTGCAACATGCTTCGGAAATATCACCCGATCTTTCTGAACACTCACTTCAACCACCCGCGTGAGATCACACCGGCATCCCGGGCGGCCTGCGAACGGCTCGCCAACGCGGGCATACCCCTGGGATGTCAGACCGTGCTCATGAAAGGGGTGAACGACAACCCGGCGACGATGAAGGAACTGATGCACAAGCTGCTGCTGATGCGTGTCCGTCCCTACTATCTCTACCAGGCTGACCTCACGCGTGGCACGAACCACTTCCGGACCCGGGTCGAGATTGGCCTCGACATCATCAGGGCCCTGCGCGGCCACACGACCGGATTCGCCGTGCCGCAGTTCGCGATCGACGCCCCCGGCGGCGGCGGCAAGGTCCCGCTGCTGCCGGAGTACGTGCAGACGATCGGCGAAGACGAGGTGGTGATGCGGAACTTCGAGGGGAGGGAGTACCGCTACCCGCAGGTCGACGGAGCGGCCGAGGGCGGCGAGAACGAGGCCCGGGTGATCAACTTCTAGCGCGAATCTGCGGACGGCGGCCGGCAGAGCGTTGTGTTCCGGGGGAGAACCGAAGAATGGGGATAGCGGCTGTGATACCTGCGCGGATGCGCTCCACCCGGTTGCCGGGCAAGCCGCTCCTGAAAATCGCCGGCGTTCCGATGATCCTCCGTGTCCTCGAGCGTGCGCGGGCTTGCGCCTCGCTCAGCCGCGTGATCGTGGCCACCGACAGCGAGGAGATCCGGTCCGTAGTCTGTGCGGCGGGCGGTGAAGCCTGGTCGACCTCCCCGCACCACAAGACCGGCTCGGACCGCGTGGCGGAAGTGGCGTCGCAACTCACGGAGGAGTTCATCCTGAATCTTCAGGGAGATGAGCCGCTCGTCCCGTTGTCGACGCTCGACGCGCTGGTCGAGTTCGGGCGCAGATCCCCGGATCTCACGGTCGCAACCCCGATGGTCCCCCTCCATGAAGAGTCGGACATCCTGAATCCGAACATCGTGAAGGTTGTGGCTGCGAGGGACGGGCGGGCGCTCTATTTTTCGCGGCACCCGATTCCTTACGTGAAGCGGGCCGACACAGTGACGGCGGGCCATTTCAAGCACGTGGGGATCTACCTGTACCGCCGCGAGTTCCTGCTCCGGTTCGTGAATCTGCCGCCCACGCCGCTGGAGATGGCCGAATCGCTGGAGCAGCTTCGCGTCCTGGAGCACGGGTACCCGGTTCACATGGTGGCCGTCGCCGAGGACTCGATAAGCGTCGACACCCCGGAGGACCTCCAGATCGTGGAGCGGATACTGACAGCGAACCTGTGAGGAAACCACCGCAGCGGCCCGAAGAACGCAGAGAATGGCCGTCGCCCGGCCCGGATCCATACAGTCGTCTCCACGGACGCGGCGTCCCGGCGGCAGGTTCGCATGCTTCACACCGGCTGGTAAAATGTGCGCGTTCAAATCACTTGATCCGGCGGCGACTCACTGCTAATCTGCGCAGTACTTCATACTTACTCTCTTCCATGAAATCTTGCTCGAGGTACTCGTGATGAAATACATCTTTATTACGGGCGGTGTTCTGTCGTCGCTGGGCAAGGGCCTGGCCAGCGCATCCATCGGCGCGCTGCTCGAGGCCCGCGGGATAGGCGTCAGTTTCCTCAAGCTCGACCCCTACATCAACGTGGATCCGGGCACCATGAGTCCGTTCCAGCACGGCGAGGTGTACGTCACGGACGATGGCACCGAAACGGATCTGGACCTGGGACACTACGAGCGGTTCACCAACGTGCGGCTCTCCAGAAACAACAACTCCACCACGGGGAAGATCTACCTTACGGTGATCGAAAAGGAGAGGAAGGGAGAGTTCCTCGGCAAGACGGTCCAGGTCATCCCGCACATCACGAACGAAATCAAGAACACGATCAGGAGAGTGGCACAGGACGTCGACGTCGCCATCGTGGAGATAGGAGGAACCGTCGGCGACATCGAGAGCCTGCCCTTCCTCGAGTCGATCCGCCAGATGCGCAACGAAGTCGGCAGGGAAAACTCCATTTTTGTCCACCTGACGCTCGTGCCCTACATCGCGACCTCCAGCGAGCTGAAAACCAAGCCGACCCAGCACAGCGTGAAAGAACTCAGGGAGATCGGTATCCAGCCGGATGTTCTCCTCTGCCGCACCGATCGGTTCCTGCCGCGCGATATCAAGGCCAAGATTGCGCTCTTCTGCAACGTTTCAGAAAAGGAAGTTATCACGGCGCTCGACGTGCGGAACATTTACGAGGTGCCGCTCGTGCTCCACAGCGAAGGTTTGGACGAAACCATCGTCCGTCAGCTCGGTCTCCCTGCCCGGGACCCGGACCTCAGGTTGTGGGAGGATTTGCTGCGGCGCGACAAGAACCCGAAAGACTCGGTGAAGATTGCCATCGTCGGTAAGTACGTCGAGTACGAGGATTCGTACAAGAGCCTCAACGAAGCCCTGTACCACGGGGGTCTGGCAAGCCAGGTCAAAGTCGAACTCGAGTGGGTTGAATCCGAGGATCTCCTCGACGGGCACGCCCGACA
>JAFNAH010000101.1 GCA_017860075.1 Acidobacteriota bacterium
TCAATACATCCGGCAGCTCTGTCGATCACCCTGCGCACCGGTGTGTACTTGGCGCCGATGACTTCGTAGTTCGTTATCACCGCGCCCAGCCAATGGGAGAAATCGATGACCGAGGCTCCACCGATGCCCGGGAAAAAGTACTTGTTCCCTCCGGAGAAGCCTACGACCTCGTGCGGGAAGGTCGGGCCGCAAACGATGATCTGATCGTAATCGAATACCAGACGGTTTACCCGAACGTCGACCGCCTCATGCATGAGCCCGCCGCTGATCTCCTCGATCTCGCCGGCGCTGATCCTCCCCACGGTGACGAACGTATCGGGCAGATCCCACCGGTGGTTGAAGATCCTCGTCCTCGCATACCGCCCGGTACGCTCTTCCGCTGTCACCCCGACCAGCCGGTTGATCGCCTCTTCGCTCATCGGTTGGTGTGTGCCAAGCGCGATGAGGTAATCCAGAGCTGCGACAGCACCGTCCAGGCAATCATAGAACAGGCGGAACATCAGAGGGATCGGCGCCGTGCGGGTACCATCCGGGATGATGATCAATACGCGCTTCCCATCGAGCCGGGCGCGCGACAGCGCTTCCTGCGTGAGCTGCCTTACCTCGCGCTCGGATAAGACGTCGTTCTCATGGCCGGCCCCGAGTGCCATTGCTGCCTCCGTGTTCAAACCCCCGAAAAAGCGGAGAAGCCCCCGTCGATCGGGACTACGATGCCCGTGACAAAGGCCGATGCGGGAGAGAGGAGCCAGAAGACTGCGCCGAAAAGGTCCTCAGGCTGCCCGAATCGCGCCATGGGAGTATGACTGATGATGGCCTGGCCGCGCTTGGTCAGCTCCTCTGTCTCCCGATCCAGGAGGAGATACCGGTTCTGTTCGGTCAGGAAGAAACCGGGAGCGATCGCGTTGACGCGGATTCGTGGCGAGTATTCCTGCGCGAGATGAACAGCCAGCCACTGCGTGAAGTTCGTCACCCCGGCCTTGGCCGCCGAGTAGCCCAGAACGCGGGTGAGCGGACGCAGGGCGTTCATCGACGAGACATTGAGAATGACACCCTCGCCCTTCTCCGCCATGTGCTTTCCGAAGACCTGGCTGGGCAGAATCGTCCCGAGGAGGTTCAGGTCGACCACGAAGCGCAGGGCCTCCTCCGGGAGATCGAAGAAGGACCTTTCCGGGCTTGTGGTGGCCTCAGGCTTGTTTCCGCCCGCGGCGTTTACCAGGCCGTCGATACCGCCGAATGAATCGAGGATGACCTGCCTCGCCTGTTTCAGGGTGTCGGCGTTCAGCACATCGCCGTAAACCACGATCGCCTCACCGACGGAAGTTTCAAAGCGCTGCATCAGCCGGTCTGCCAGCTGCGGGTCGCGGTCCAGGAGTGCCACCTTGGCCCCGCAACCGACAAGCGCGCAGCAGATCTCCCCTCCGAGTATCCCGGCGCCGCCGGTGACGACTATCGACCTGCCTCTGAAATCGTACATCCGTGTGAGTTCTGCGAGATCCATGGGCAACTCCCAGCAAGGACTGTTGGATTGGCCGGCCAGCATGACGTCCTTTCAGAAAAAGGCTCGCGCGCTTCACGAGCGGTGACCGGCGTGATTAAGATACCTGGAATGAATCAAAGTGTTTTTGAAAATGCTGTTCCACCATTTTGTAGTATGTCTCCTCACCGGAACGAAGAGTCTCAAAGAGCGGTTCACGCAGGCTCGCAGCCTGCATCACGGACCCGAACGTGACGTGGAGGACCTGGCGCGCATGGAAGTCATCGAGCAGCGCCGGCAGGTCTGCATCCGACAGCGCTGCGACCTGAGGCATGCGCGAGACATCGGCCGAGACATGGTACGTAGCCCGGTCCGACGGATAGCGCTCCGCGGCAAGAGACAGGATCTTCCTGAAAAGGGCGGGGCCCAGGACGGAGACGGCACGCAAGGCTTCCAGGTAGCTGGTGCCTGCGGTCTTGAGATGCACAAGCTTGCCCGCAAGCCGGGATGCGATCGGATAGATGCTGAATTTGTCCGAACCGGAGTGCAGGCTGAGTTTGTAGGGACCGAAGGCGCGGGCCACAGCGACGTGGCCGGCAAATGAGCGGTCGAACTCAGCCGGATCACCGATGTAGTCGACCCCCTTCTCGAACGATCCGACGTACCGCGGTGCAAGGCTGACCCATGACAGGCCCAGCCGCTTGAGCTCGGTAGCGATATACACATGTTCCGCGAGCGTAGTCACGGAATCGGTTTCATCGATGCTTACTTCCACTTCGAACGGACGTGTGCCTGCCGCCTGCGCGAGGTGCCGGTACATCCTGGATGTGTGGGCGACGGCAGGGCCGTATTTCGCCGCAGCCCGCAACAGGTCCTCCAGGCTGATGGCCAGCTGGCGATCGCCCAGGTCGATGGGCTTGTCGGCCAGGCGCGAGCAGAGGTCGGAAGGTGCAGTTTCGAGCAGTTCCCATGGCAACGCATCCAGTTTCCGCAGGATATCGCGGGGCGCGTCATTGGGGGCGTTGTTGTCCACGTGATCGCCCGGGTCGAAGGTGAAAAGCGTGTATCCGGAGCCCAGGCAGAGGTCGATGTCCGCGGCGACCTTCAGGTGATCGGCGTCGGCCCCGTAGCCGTAGCGCCATCCTTCCTGGAAGACTCCCCAGGCGGCGTCGTCGATGACCTGCTGCGGTGTTCGCCCGGTCCTGGCGTTCTCCCGCATGGACTGCTGGGCAAAAATCGGGGCCATCGCGGATCTCTCGATCGCCCTGACGTGGCCGGGGGTGGCCAGTCCCAATCGATCTCCGCACCCGGCGGACCTCTCCAGGCCGATGGTTCGCGGCGACAGGAAGGGCAGAAGCGAGCGCAAGGCGGCCGCATTGGGTGGGCTTATAGAGCAAAGGAGCAACGTCCGCTCATCGCCGGCCACCGTCACGGGCGCGGCCTCGCCGCTGAACTGCCCCAGGATCGACTGCTCCGCAGAGATTACTCCCAAGAGCTTTCTGCCCGCGTCGCGCCCGAGAAAGAATAGCGAAGACTGAACTGCTGAAATGGAGTGCGGGTAGATCGCGATACCGATGAGATCATGCAGGTTGGCGGCGAAGAGACGCGCCTCGGGCTCGGGCAACTGCGGGGCCAGAGCCTCCGTTTCCGCATAAGCGGCAAGATTGATCGACATCAGAGCATGCTCCTGTCCTCTTCAGAGTAAAGTCTTACGGTATCAAACTGGCATTGTACCTGATGGCCGGATTTGCCGCGAGAGTCTCAGCCGGCTGGCATCGCGAAGGCGGATGAGCGGAACCAGAACCACCCGACAGGCCATTTCCGCACGATGGCTCTTCCAAAGATCCGCGCGCGCGGCACGATCAGCCTGTCGGCCATCGCTGCGGCCATGTGCCTGTCCTCGGGCAGGACAAGGTAATCCGAGGCACCGAGCACGCCGGGTTCATAGGAAAACGAGGCCTGGTATTCCGGAAGCAGGTAGGGCTCCTGCAGGGGCCGCCCATTGATCAAGACCCTGCCGCCGATGAGCTCGATCCTATCACCCGGCAGCCCGAGTATCCTCCCGACCGCCTCATCTCCTTTCAAATGCGGCATCCATAGCGCACGGAGACCGATCATCAGGCCGCTGCGCCTTTCCTTGTCCTGTGACGGCCCGGCTGGCGTCCGGCGATAGATAACCAGATCGGACCGCTGCGGTTGTTTGAATCGATAGACTATCCAGTCAACGTGCAGCATGAATTTCGGCTTCGTGCCGGGCTGTTCCGTTTCCTCGGCAGTCATAAAGTGGAGCAGGCGCTCGGACAGGATCGGTTTCACCTGGGCGAGATCAACCGAGGCGTCACCCGCGATCAGCATCAGGCTCATGGTGGGAACGGCGACAAGCAGCGGCCCCCCGATGATCGCAATCACGCTCTTATAGTCGCGCATCGGGTAAACCGTCCGCAGAGCCAGGACCATGAGGATGAGGTGCCATATAAAGATCCCGATGGAGAGGCCGACCATCAGGCTGATTACGATCACTCGCAGGTTGAGGAAGGCCGAGCCGAGGCTGGCGGGTATCAGCGCGATCAGCAGGAGCCCCAGCGCAATGACCATGATCTGCGGGATACCTGCATAACCAAAGACGACCAGCAGGCTGCGGAAACGCCCCGTGCCGCGCGTGTAGCGCCCCCGGCCTTCAAGCAGCCTGGCGACCAGGTGAACGCCGAAGACCTTGAGCAGCGCCACTACCGCCGCGGGAAGGATGGGTATGATGAAGGAATAGCCCGGTACGGGATCATGGTCGAAGAAAATACCGCCCCACCAGGCAAAGGCGAAGTACTCGGGGCCGATCAAAAGCAGCAGTGAGCCCCACAGGGCTCTCCGCTCCTGGATGACCGGGAAACGGCTCGCAGGCGATGTCACAACGAGTCGGATGTCATCCAGGAACTCCCTCGCGCTCAATCTCCCAGTATTCTCCATGGATCCTTGGCCTTAGAAAAACTGCCTGATTATCTCGATAACTTCACTCGTTGCCGGCACGACACGATCCAACTTCAGGAAGGTGATGGTCCGTTCCGATGCGAAGGCGAAAGCCACCACGATATATCCAAGCGTCGGCAGGGGATTCTCGAGCGCGTAGCTCCAGGTCGACTCGAAGCCGTGCATTAGCGTTCGCAGCAACCCCCTGCGCTCGAGCCACGACTGGTCGCGCCGGAATTGCTCCAGCAGACGCACTCGGTCCGCGTCCCACACCTCCGCCGATAAATCGCACAGGCCCCACCTCAGGATCCTGGCCACGACGAGCTCATACTCACGCAAGACAGCGTTGCATTCGCCGCATTCCCTGACATGTCCCGCGATGTTCTCTCCCGCCTCGGGGGTCTCCTCCTGCAGGAGATGCATCAGGAGCTCCTCTTCGCTGTAGTGGCGTGTCTCCGATCGAGGCATAGTCAGTTCCTGGCTTTCCGTAGAGCTCTCCGAACAGCATGAGTGGCCCGGAACAGAGAGGTCTTCACAGTCCCAAGGCTGCAGTTCTCCATCTCGGCGATCTCGTCCAATTTCAGCTCCTGAAAGTACCGGAGGACAAACACTTTCTTCTGGAGCTCGGGCAACAGATCAACGCAGCGCCGCACCGCGTCAACCTGCTCCCTGCCAGCAATTTCCCGGTAAGGGGACCGGATTGCGTCCCCGAAGGCGTATTCGCGCTCGGCCTTCTCTCCCGTGTCTTCCGAATCCAGGGTCTCGTGCTTGCGCCTCCGCGTCCGCCAGCAGTCGATCGCATGATTCGATGCAAGTCGATAGGTCCAGGTTGAGAAACTGGCCTTACGCGGGTTCCAGCTCCGGAGCGAACGGTAGAGCTTGACAAAGATCTCCTGAGTAGCGTCCCTCGCGTCTTCGGCGCTCTGGATGATTCGGTATGCTGTCGCGTAAACCGGATGTCGGTACTTCTCGTACAGCTGGGAGAAGGCATCCTCATCCCCTCCAAGTGTACCCTCGACCAGATCCTCATCCGATAATGGACTTGTCATCGCAACTGATCGCCCGGAGATACCAGTCTGAGAACCCGGCTCAACTTACACTTACGATGGCGAATGCCAGGAAGTTGACGCCAGATTTCAGAACTTTCTCCGGGCCGAAGAGATGTCGCCCTGAAGCTAGCCCATTGGCGGAAAAATCTCAACCCGCTTTCGGCAACTGCCATCGCCACGACCCCGGATCTGACACGTCGGAACACGCAAAGGGATCTCAGCGCAGCCTCGCGGCTTGCGCAAAGGGAAGCACTTGATTCTGAATCACATGGCGGGCTTCCCTTATGCTCCTTGAGCCTCTGAGGTCGAGATCGGCGAAAAATGGTGTAGCATTGGCGACATGGAACTCGTGCCTGAATCCGAGGTCGAAAACCGTCTGGAGCGATTGCAGTCGTGGATGTGCGCATCCGGGGTCGACGCGGTTTTCGTCCTCCAGAATGCGGACCTCTTCTATTTTTCGGGGACACTGCAGTCCGGCCTGCTGTGCCTTCCCGCCCGGGGCGAGCCTGTCTTC
>JAFNAH010000102.1 GCA_017860075.1 Acidobacteriota bacterium
GGTCCCGCCTTCGACGCCGCCGGCATTGCGCTTCGCCTCTACCTGTATGTGGAGGTCGCACGGAAGGATCGCGGAGCGTCGAACATCGACTTTCTGGGGCAGGACGCCCATCTCATACCGCGCGACGGGACGAACCTGATATGGCGGACGATGGCGGAAGTGGCGGAGCAGTCGGGCCGGCAACTGCCTTCCTTCAGTATGAAGATTGAGAACGAGATCCCGATAACCAAGGGACTTGGCAGCAGCGCGTCAGCCTGTCTTGCGGCGGCAGCCGCCGCCGATTTCCTCTGCGGCCTCAAGCTGCCTCGCGAGGAGTGGTTGAAGATCGCCACCGCTCGCGATGGCCATCCCGACAACGCTGCTCCTGCACTATACGGCGGCCTGGTTTCGTCAATTGCCGGCGAGCGGATCCTTTGTTCACGCGCCGTCTTTCCGCCCGAGTGGACCATCGTGGCGGTGACTCCGGAGTTCGAGCTCGAGACGAAGAAGGCGAGGTCGGTCCTCCCGGCGGAGATACCGTATCGGGATGCTGTCTTCAACCTGCAAAGAGTCGCGTTCCTCATATCTCAACTGAGCCAGGGCCGGCGCGACGGGATCCGCGAGGCGATGAAAGACCGTTTGCACCAGCCTTACCGCGGGCCGCTGATTCCGGGGCTGCAGGAGATTCTGGACATGGACGATGAGCCGGGGTTAATCGGCAGGGCGCTGTCCGGCGCCGGCCCCACGGTTGTAGCGCTCGCGGATTCCTGTGAAAATGATATCGCGGAAAACATGTGCCGGATCTTCCGGTCCAGGGGACTGCACGCCGAGGCACGCCTGCTTGAAGCCGACAACGAGGGGCTTGCCGTCACCGTTCCGGAGTGACCGCCGGGGACAGATGAAGCATGGTTGATCAACTCAAGAAGGATTTGGGCCGCTTCCGGGGTGCGATTCCCCTGATACCAAGGGGTGTGCAATGCTATTTCGGTGAAGAGGTGAATCGCCGCCGCAGGGTGGAGGCGATCCTGGCCGCGATAGCCCGCAACTGGGGCTTCCACGAAATCATCCTCCCCTTCTTCGACTACCTCGAGGATTTTGTCTACGGGCTCGGGTCGCAACTGGGCGACAGGGTCTACCGGTTTCTCGACAAGGACGGGTCCCTGCTGGCGCTGCGTCCCGACCTGACGACGCTCGTTGCCAAGACCGTCGCCACCCGAATGACGGACCATCCGATCCCGGTCCAGCTCTTTTACTCCGGCGAGGTCTTCCGCCAGGAGCGGGCCGGCGCGGGAAAGCAAAAGGAGTTCTACCAGATCGGCCTGGAATCGATGGGTGTATCGGATATCTGGGCGGACATAGAAATCATCCTGATTGCCATCGACTGTCTCCTGCATCTGGGTGTCGAGGAGTTCAAGATCGCGCTCGGAAACGTCGGTCTGTTCAACGGCATCGTGTCCGGTCTCGACGTTTCACACGAAAAGCTGCAGGCCCTGCGCGACGCGGTCGATCATCGCGACAGCAGCCGCCTCGAAACGGAGGTCGCAGACCTCCGGCTTTCCGATGAGAAGAAGAGTTTCCTCGTCGAGTTGCCGCAGTTGACCGGGGGGCGTGAGGTTGTTGAAAGAGCGATCGTCAGTGTCCGCAATCCCCGTTCACGCAGGTCCTTGCGTGAATTGTCGGAGATCCATTCGGTAGTAGAATCGCTCGGGCTGGAGCGCTTTCTGACCCTTGACCTGGGAGAGGTTCGCGGGCTTGACTACTACACAGGGATGGTATTCAAGATCTACAGCAGTTCCGGAGGATTTGAATTGGGGGGGGGTGGCCGTTACGACGACCTGCTCGCCAAGTTCGGATGGAACCTGCCGTCCGTAGGGTTCTCGTTTACCCTCGACCACGTGCTCCCGCTCATCGGGGAGACCGGCAACCTGGAGATCCCTGCGTGTCCCGGGGAGCCGCGAGTCCTCCGGACTGACGGAGTCGCGTCGCAGGAGATCTTCACGAACGCGTGGCGTTTGCGCCGCGAGGGGAACTGTATTCAACTGGGTGTGAGGTCCTGATTGCTGACAGTCGCACTATCCAAGGGTAGATTGCTCGAGCCGACGGTGGAGTTCCTCGCCCGCGCGGGTATTCATGTGCCGGAAGAAATACTCTCCTCCCGGCGGTTGATTGCTTCGGACGCGGATGCTCGATACCGATTTCTCCTGGTGAAGCCCATGGATCTCCCGACCTACGTGGAGTATGGCGTGGCGGCTGCAGGCATCTGCGGCCGTGACGTGCTCCTGGAGGTCTCCCCTGACCTTCATCAGCCGCTGGATCTGGGATTCGGCCGATGCAGGATCGTGCTCGCCGGGAATCCGTCGCCCGCCGCCGGCGGCAGAAATATGCTGTCGACCACGCGGGTCGCCACAAAGTACCCGCAGGTCGCCGAACGCTATTTCCGCAGTCGCGGGATACCGGTGGAAGTAGTCTATCTCAGCGGCAGTGTCGAGCTGGCTCCCAACCTGGGACTTGCGGACACGATCGTGGATCTCGTTGAGACCGGAAGGACTCTCAAGGAAAACGGCCTCGAGGTCCTCGAGGAGATTACGGAGTCGAGCGCGCGGGTCGTTGTCAACCGGGCCTGTTTTCATGTTCTGCACGAACCGGTTCAGGAGTTCCTGCGGACTCTCAGGAGGGCTCTGGAATGATTCCCATCTACCGGCTGAGAGACCGTGCACAGTTCTTCGAGCGCCTCGAGCGGCGGCGGATGCTGACCTCGGGCGAGGTTCAGAAGGCTGTGCGCAGTATCGTTGCCCAGGTGCGAGAGGAAGGAGATGCTGCGCTCCTCAGGTTGACGGAGGAACTGGACCATGTGCGCATGACGGCGCGACAGTTGCGCGTCAAACCGACCGCACTCCGTGCCGCCGCCGCCGCTGCCGATCCCGCCCTGGTCCGGGAGCTCGAGAAGGCCATCTTCAACATCAATGCATTCCACAAGCGGCAGCTGCAGCAGTCGTGGGAATTCACCCGGCGGGGAGCCGTGCTCGGCCAGCGGGTTCTGCCGCTGGACAGCGTGGGAGTCTACGTCCCCGGAGGGAAGGCCGCCTACCCGTCGACGGTGCTCATGAACGTGGTGCCCGCCAAAGTGGCGGGCGTTCCCAGGATCGCGGTGGTGACTCCACCCGATACATTTCACAAGCACCCCATCGTCGCGGCGGCGATCCAGGAGTTGAACATCAGGGAGGTCTACCTGGTGGGCGGTGCACAGGCGATCGCAGCCCTGGCATACGGGACGGAAACGATTCCGCAAGTGAACAAGATAGTAGGACCGGGGAATGCATACGTCGCAGCGGCAAAGAAAGAGGTATATGGCGACGCGGACATCGACATGATCGCCGGCCCCAGCGAGGTGGTGGTCCTGGCGACAGCCGAGTCGAACCCTCGCTTCATTGCGGCGGACATGCTCTCGCAAGCGGAGCATGACGAGATGGCCAGCGCCATCTGCTTCACCGATTCGGTGGCCCACGCGATCCTGGTCAAGCGTGAACTCGAGCTTCAGCTGGCGCAGCTCCCCAGGAAGGAGGTTGCCGGAAAGGCGCTGAGGGACTTCGGGTCCATCGTCGTCACCGACAGCTACCTCCAGGCGGTCGGATGGATCAACGATCTGGCACCGGAGCACCTGGAGATCTTCTCGAGCGTCCCCCCGTCGATCATCGACCTGATCAGAAACGCGGGAACCATATTCTACGGCGATTACTGCCCGGAGGCCGTGGGCGACTACTTTGCGGGAAGCAACCATGTCCTTCCCACCGGGGGGACTGCCCGCTTCTTCTCGCCGTTGGGAGTCTACGACTTCCAAAGGTGGACGAGCATCGTTCGATACAGCCAGGAGGAACTGGCCCGCAGCTCGAAATCCATCGTCAGTCTGGCGAAAGCTGAGGGATTGGAGGCCCACGCGCGCTCTGTCACGATCCGCCAGACGGCCCGGGGCAGGATGAAATCCACGAAGGAAGCTCAGTGATGGTAAAGAAGCCGACCGTTCTTTCGGGTGTGAAGGACCAGGTCCTGAAGGCACCCGTCTACACCCTCCGCACCTACGACGCGGAGATAAAGCTCAATCAGAACGAGAACCCATACGATTTCCCTGAAGACTTAAAGGCGGAAACCTTCAGGCGGTTCATGGCGCTGAAGTGGTCCCGTTATCCGGAATTCGTGCCGGAGTCCCTCCGCACGCAGCTGGCCGATTACGTGGGCTGGCAAAAGGATGGCATCCTGGTCGGGAACGGGTCCAACGAACTGCTCCTGGCCTCGCTGATCGTCCTGATCAAAGACCGGACCCCGGTCGTCATGCCGTCACCGACATTTCAGCTTTACGGTCTGGTTTCTCAGATCCTCGGGGCGCGTATCGCCCCGGTTCCTCTGAAGCCGGACATGACCTACGATATCTGCGGGCTGCTGACGCGAGCAGAGGAGGTCTCAGCCAAAGTGCTCATTCTTTGCAGCCCCAATAATCCCACCGGTTCGGAAGTGGCGCTCGAGGACCTGCACAGAATTCTCAAGACATTCAATGGTCAGGTTCTTCTGGACGAGGCTTACTACGAGTTCTGCGGGCGCACGGGGATGCAGTTCCTCTCCGAGTTCCCCCGCCTGGTCATCACGCGAACGTTTTCCAAGGCCATGGGAATGGCAGGCCTTCGCCTGGGTTACCTCATGGCGCACCCTGATCTCGCTGCCCAGATTGCCAAGGCCAAGATGCCGTACAACGTCAACCAGTTCAGCCTGACCGCGGCGCAAGTGGCCCTTGACCACCGGGAGAGGTTCCGACCCGCGATCGAGGCCATCCTCGGGGAAAGAGAAAGGTTGCGACAGTTGCTGAGCGAAATCCCGGCGGTACGGCTGTATCCGACCGGCGCGAACTTCTTCCTGTTCGAGCTGACTGTGCCTCCCCGCCCTGTCTTTGAGGAGTTGTACCAGCAGGGCATCCTGATCCGCGACGTATCCGCCTATCCCATGCTGTCGAACTGCCTGCGCGTCACGGTGGGAACACCATCGGAAAACGATCGATTCGTCGCGGCGCTGCGCAAAATCCTGGACCGCGTGCCCGCCGCGCCCCCGGAAAGCAAGTGAGGAGTGGTCTATGGCCGAACGAAAAGCGACAGTGACCCGAAAGACCCGCGAAACGGACGTGAAGGTCGCGCTGGACCTGGACGGCAGCGGACGGAGCGACGTCCACACAGGGATCCCATTTCTCGATCACATGCTGGAGCTCTTCGCGCGCCACGGTCTTTTCGACCTGGATGTTCACTGCAAAGGCGATCTCGAGATCGACGCACATCATTCCGTTGAGGACATCGGGATCTGTCTCGGATCGGCCCTGGAGAAGACTCTCGGAGACAAACAGGGAATCGCGCGGTTCGCGCACGCCTATTTCCCCATGGATGAGGCGCTTGCGAGGGCGGTCGCGGACCTCTCGGGGAGAGCCTGTCTTGTTTACCGGGTCAGCGTGGAACGGGAAAGCGTCGGTGACCTGGAGACGGAGCTGGTCGAGGAGTTCTGGAAGGCGGTTGTTTCGAACGGCCGCCTGTGTCTTCACTTGGAATTGCTCTACGGGAAGAATACTCACCACATCTTCGAGGCCGTCTTCAAGGCAGCGGCCCGTGCGCTCAGCCTCGCGACCAGGATCGATCCCCGTGTTCAGGGGGTGCCTTCCACCAAGGGGGTTCTCTGATCATGCCTGAGGGCGTTTCCACGGTGATCGTGGACTATGGCATGGGAAATCTCAGAAGCGTTGAAAAGGCGCTCGCCGCGGTGGGGGGGAATCCGCTCACATCCGGCGATCCGGAGGTGGTGCGCGGAGCGAACCAGCTGATACTGCCGGGCGTTGGTGCGTTCGGCGATGCGATGAACAACCTCAGGAACCGGGGCCTGGTGGATGCGGTTCTGGACGCAGTCCGGTCCGGCCGGCCCCTCCTTGGTCTGTGCCTCGGCCTGCAACTGCTTTTCGAGGAGTCTGAGGAATTCGGAATGCATCGTGGGGGCAAACGTCTGCTGAGCAATTTTGTCCGCATCGGGTGAACATCGAATGACAGCCCCTTCCGGCGACTTCCAGGTCATACCCGCAATCGACATGAAGGGCGGCAGATGTGTTCGCCTGGAGGAGGGCGACGCCTCACGCCTCAGAGAATACGGAGACGATCCTCTGGCGATGGCGCTCCACTGGCAGGAGCAGGGGGCGGAGCGTCTGCACCTCGTGGACCTGGATGGCGCATTCTCGGGGGAAGGTCCGCACCTCCAGGTTGCAGCGGCGATATTCAGGACTCTGAGGATCCCGGTCCAGTACGGCGGCGGATTAAGGACGCTCGAGCAGATAGGCAGGATCCTGGATCTCGGCGCCCGGCGGGCCATCGTCGGCACCGCGGCGATCACCGATCCGCAGGTCCTTGAGGAGGCTGTGAAACGGTGGCGCGGCTCCCTGGCCGTCGCCATCGATGCCCGCGCGGGTGTCGTCGCCGTACGGGGCTGGGTTGATCAGAGCGGCGTGTCCGCGCTGGAGCTCGCTGAGCGTGTCAGGATGATCGGCATCGAGCGGGTTATATATACCGACGTCTCCCGGGACGGAACATTTCGCGGGGTGAACGTCGAGGAGACAGAGACGCTTGCCCGCCGGTCGGGACTGAAGGTGATCGCCAGCGGCGGAGTCACTACGGCGGATGACGTCTACGAACTCTGGAGGCGGCGGCAGTCTGGAATCGAAGGCGTGATCCTGGGGCGGGCGCTTTATGAGAAGAGGCTTGACTTCCGCCACGTACAATCACAATTGACTTCCTGGCAAGGCGATGCTGGCAAAGAGGATCATTCCGTGCCTTGATGTGCGGGACGGGCGAGTTGTCAAGGGCACGCACTTCGTCAACCTGGTTGATGCCGGTGACCCGGTTGAGGCGGCGATCCGCTATGATGCGGAAGACGCGGATGAACTCGTCTTCCTGGACATTACCGCCTCGTCGGACCGGCGCGGCATCGTGACACGGATGGTCCGCACGGTAGCCGACAACATATTCATCCCCTTCACGGTCGGTGGCGGACTCAGGTCGCTCGAGGATATCCACTCCATTCTGCGGGCGGGGGCCGACAAGGTGTCGCTCAACACATCCGCTGTCGAGAATCCTGAACTGGTGAACGAGGCCGCGCGTTACTTCGGCTCGCAGTGCATAGTGGTGGCCATCGATGCCCGGCGGGTTCGCCCCTGGTCCGAGGAAGACCCCCGCTGGGAGGTCACGACTCACGGCGGGCGCACGCTCACTCAGCTCGATGCCGTCAGCTGGGCGCATGAGGTTTCAGGGCGCGGGGCGGGCGAGATACTTCTCACCTCGATGGATCGCGACGGAACACAAGTGGGATACGATAACCTCTTGAACAGGACCGTCGCCGGCCGTGTGTCAATACCGGTGATTGCGTCGGGAGGGTGCGGCACCCTGGAACACGTCGCAGATGCGTTCCTGGAGGGGAAGGCGAGCGCCGCTCTTGCTGCTTCCATCTTTCACTACGGACGACATACCATCATCGAGACGAAGCGGTTCCTTCAGGCACGAGGGATTCCCGTCCGAATCTAACGGGGGGCTCGATGCACAAGGCCTCCAATTGATTATCGGACCTGCCCCGAAGAGGCGGCGAGTTGGTCCGGTTTCTTGGCCAGGCACCGGCTTGATCGAGGCCAGGTCCTGGCAGATCTGACCTGCTTCGGACGGAATCCCGTGACGCACGGAAGATGAGACCCGAAGAAACGCCACAACCAATCATCGGTACGCGAGGTTCACATATGGTAGAGCCGAAGGACTTGAAATGGGATGGCGACGGGCTCGTCCCGGCCATTGTGCAGGATGCCTCGACCGGAGAAGTCCTGACTCTTGCCTACGTCAGCCGTGA
>JAFNAH010000589.1 GCA_017860075.1 Acidobacteriota bacterium
CCCTTCGGCATTTACCCCAACAATGCGATCGTAGGAGGTTCAGGTGACATCTCCGTCGGGGCGGCCCTTTACAAGCACGTGAACCGCGCGCCGGGGATCGTCGTGACCAACATCGGGGACGCTTCCTCGGCCTGCGGCCCGGTCTGGGAAGGGCTCTGCTTTGCGACCATGGACCAGTTCAAGACACTCTGGGACGGCGAGTACCGGCACGGCCTCCCGCTGATCGTGAATTTCGTCAACAACTTCTACGGCATGGGGGGGCAGCCCGTCGGCGAGACCATGGGCCACAAGATCCTGGCACGAATCGGCGCCGGCCTGAACCCGGAGCAGATGCACGCGGAGCGCGTCGACGGCTACAACCCGCTCGCCGTGGTCGACGCCTTCGCGCGCAAGAAGGAGATCATCGCCCGTGGCGACGGCCCTGTCCTTCTCGACACGGTCACGTACCGTTACAGCGGCCACTCCCCCTCCGACGCGAGCTCCTACAGGGAGAAGTCGGAGATCGAGATGTGGCAGTCGGTCGATTCGATCCAGGGCTACGGCGGGGAACTGGTCAAAGCGAAAGTCGCCGCAAAACGCGACCTGGAGCGCATTTCGAAGCGCGTCGACGAAATTATCCTGAAGACGTACCGCAAAGCCATCGATCCCGGGATCTCTCCCCGCATCGACCTCAAGGGGACGGCATGCGAGCTTGAGCAGGTCATGCTGTCCAACCAGCGCATCGAGCGCATGGCGCAGCGTGCCCCCGAGGTCCTGCTTCCCAAGGCGGAAAATCCAAGGGTGCAGCAGCTGGCGAAACGCAGCCGGTCCGCGTTTGACGCCAGCGGGCAGCGTCTGCCGAAAGGGAAGTGCGTCGGGATCCGCGACGCCATCTTCGAGGCCGTCCTTGACCGTTTCTATGCCGATCCCACCCTGGTGGCCTACGGCGAGGAGAACCGCGACTGGGGCGGCGCTTTTGGCGTTTACCGCGGCCTCACCGAGGCGCTGCCCTATCACCGGCTCTTCAACGCCCCCATTGCGGAAGGCGCCATCGCGGGCACGTCGGTCGGATACGCGCTGGAAGGCGGGCGAGCCCTGGTCGAACTCATGTACTGCGATTTCATGGGCCGCGCGGGCGACGAGATCTTCAACCAGCTTTCCAAGTGGCAGTCGATGTCCGGCGGCGCGCTGAGGATGCCCGTGGTCATGCGCGTCTCGGTAGGCTCGAAGTACGGCGCCCAGCACAGCCAGGACTGGACGGCGATGTGCGCCCACGTGCCGGGCCTGAAGGTCGTTTTCCCGGCGACCCCCTATGACGCCAAGGGGCTCATGTATTCAGCGCTGCTCGGTACCGACCCGGTAGTCTTCTTCGAAAGCCAGCGCATCTACGACACCCCCGAGGAGTTTGCGAAGGGAGGCGTACCGGAAGGCGCCTACGAGATTCCGATCGGCGAGCCCGACGTCAAGAAGAAGGGGAAGGACCTCACCATCCTGACCGTCGGCGCGACCCTGTACCGGGCGCTCGATGCCGTCGCCGAACTGGAAGGCCGGTACGGGCTGGAATGCGAGCTGATCGACGCGCGCTCGATCGTGCCGTTCAACTACGACAAGGTCCTGGAGTCGGTCCGGAAGACACGCAAGATCCTGCTGGCTTCGGACGCCTGCGTGCGAGGCAGCGCGCTCCAGACCGTGGCCGCGACCATCACGCTGCTGGCGTTCGACGAGCTCGACGCGCCGCCGGTGGTCGTCGGCGCCCGCAACTGGATCACTCCGGCGGACGAGGTCGAGGATGCGTTCTTCCCGTTCCCGGCCGACCTGCTCGACGCCGTGCACGAGCACATCCTGCCGCTCAGGGGATACAAGGTGCAGCGCGCGTGCGACCGTGGCGAACTCCTGCGCCGCTCCGCGCTGGGAGTGTGATCCGCTCCCGGACCCGCCGCGGCGGGTCGGAGAAGCTGTGAAGAATTCACCGCAGAGGCACAAAGACCGCAGAGAGTGATTTCTATCTAATTTGGAATCAACTAGTTATCTCTGCGAACTCGGCGCCTCTGCGGTTAGACAAATCAGCCTGCGATGAAAACCTCGAGCTTCTCGCGGCAGATGTTGTCGGGATACTGTTCCGGCGGAGACTTCATGAAGTAGGACGAAGGAGCGAGCAGCGGCCCGCCCTCCCCGCGATAGCACGACACCGGCCGAGTTCGGGCTGTCCCAAACCTCGAGCTTCACTTCGACGTTGAGCGGCACGTTGCCGAAGGTCGTGCCTTCCATCCGGATGTGGCAGAACTTCCGGTCCTTGAGCCAGGGCACGTAGTCGGATGGTCCGACGTGCACGTCCTCGGGCGGGAGCTGGTAGTCGAGCTGCGAAGTGACCGCCGAGGTCTTCGAGATCTTCTTCGATTCGAGCCTCTCGCGCTCTAGCATGTTCAGGAAGTCGGTGTTCCCGCCGAAGTTCAGCTGGTAGGTCCGGTCCAGGCGAACGCCGCGATCGACGAACAACCGCGTGAGCACGCGATGCACGATGGTGGCTCCCACCTGGGACTTGATGTCGTCGCCGACGATCGGCAACCCGGCCTCTTTGAAGCGGCGCGGCCAGTAGTTGTACTGGTCGCGGGCGATGAATACCGGGATGCAGTTGATGAATCCGCAACCGGCGGCGAGCACCTGTTCGACGTACCACTTGGTGGCTTCTTCAGATCCCACGGGCAGGTAATTCACGACGACGTCGGTCTTTGTCTCCTTGAGCAGCTTGACGATGTCATCGGTCCCGCCTTTCGACTTCTTGATGATCTGGGACAGGTACTTGCCCAGCCCGTCGTGCGTCATGCCGCGGGCAACCTTCACTCCCTGGTAGGGGACGTCGGAAAACTTGTAGGTGTTGTTCGGATAGGTGAAGATCGCTTCCGACAGGTCGTGACCGACCTTGTTGGCGTCGATATCAATGGCCGCGACGAAGTTGATGTCGCGGATGTGGTACCCGCCGAGGTTGACATGCATCAGGCCGGGGATGAGCTGGTCCTCCGGGGCCTCCTGGTAGAAGTAACGGCCCTGCACCAGAGACGAGGCGCAATTGCCCACCCCGATAATTGCCACGTTGATCTTCCCCTTGCCCCCCTTGGCGTCCCTGGGGGCAGGTCCCTGCGCCACAACCTTCCTGGTGGTTTTCTTTGCCATGATTGCCTTCTCTCCTTTGGCTTGAAACAGAATACTCTCCGGCATTCCCAGCACCTCGCACGCGGCCTCGATGAAGCGGCGGCTGGGCTGCTTGCTTCCGGACTTGATCTGCGAAAGGTAACTCTCGCTGATCCTGCAACCGCGACGCCTGAGCTCGGTGAGCAGCCAGCGCTGCTTCTGTCCCCGATCCTCCAGCACGTCGAAAACCTTCGTATAAGTTATCTTGACCATTTCTTCCTTCGGTTAAATTTTCTGTACTGTAATCTCCGGTGATCGTCTCGTCAAGTACAGAATACTTTACCAAGGACACATTAATTACTGGAGCGAAGCTATGTGGCTCTTCTCCCTTGTGTCACCGTGCGGCGGGTCTCCGACCCGCCGTCTGGAGTTTGTACATTTGCCCCCTGATTCTCCGCGCAATTCAATCCATCAGTTAGCTCGCAGGTCTGGCTAATTGTTTTTCTATTGACAGACCGACCTTCCTTTGCCATACTTCTGCTAACTCTTTGCACCAGGAGATGGCCATGAGTGAAGATCTGCGAAACACCGTTCTTTCTGCTATTGAAGAGTCTCTCGATGCCCAACTGCGCGCTGTTCGTCGTCTCCGCAAGGGCCAGAAGCCGGAGGGGGAGGCTGTACGCCGGAGAGGTCTGTC
>JAFNAH010000590.1 GCA_017860075.1 Acidobacteriota bacterium
AGCACGGTCGCCCCGACCGTGATCATGACCGGGCGCAGGCGCATGATTCCCGCGTCGATCAGCGCCTGTTTGAAGGGCTCGCCTTTTTCGTGCATTTCCTCGATAAAATCAAAAAGCACGATAACGTGACTCACGATGACGCCGACCAGGCTCGCCACGCCCAGAAATGCCATGAAGCCGAACGGCACGCCCATCAACGTCAAGGCGATCAGAGCCCCCACGACGCCGTAAGGCACGGCGGCAAACACAAGGAACGGCTTAACAGCGTGGTTGAATTGCATCACCAGCGCGACGAATATCATGAACACCGAAATCGCCATGATCACAGCCAGGTTTCGGAATCCCTGCACCTGCTTGGCCTTCTCTCCACCGATCATCATTCTGTAGCCCGGGGGAAGACTTCTCCTGAACTCCTCCAGCTTCGGCAGGACGGGATTCAAAACTTCGGAGGCCAGCGCGCCGGGTTTCGGGAAGCACTGCACTGAAATGGTGCGGAAGTGCTCCTGCCGGCGTATTCTCTGCGTCGTGATCGTATTCAGCACCGACGAGATTTGCAGGAGCGGGACTTTCTGCTGACCCGTGGAGGAATAAACGTAGAGGTTCTGGATATCGGAAAGCTGAGCCCGCTCTTCCATGCGCAGACGGGCCACAACCGGGATCTGCTTGTCCCCCTCCCGCAAGGTTGTTACCGCCGTTCCGCTCATTGCGGCCGTCGAGGAACGCGCGACGTCCAGATTCGTCACGCCCGCAAGGTTGGCCCGATCCGGATCGATCTGGAGCCGAACCTCCGAGCTCTCTTCTCCCCAGTCATTATAGGCGGTGGCTGCCTTCGGGCTGGACAGCAGCATCTCCTGCACCTGGCTGGCCAGGCGTCGCAGCGTACGGATTTCCTCTCCCCCTGAGGTTGAGGAAACATCCGCCTGCCCGGAAAGAAAGATCTGCACCGGGTAATCGACGGGATTCGTCTGCAACTGATGCACCTCTACCTGCGCCCCGGCAATCCTGGCTGCCATTTCTGTTTGCAGCATGTCAACGATCTCCGGCGTGTCCTCCTTGCGGTCTACCTGGATGATGATCTGCGCGTAGTTGAGCTGCCTGAGTTCGGGCGACACCGAGAACCAAAAACGCGGCCCTCCGCCGCCGACAAAGGTGGTGAGCGACTGAAGAGGCTCGCGCGGCCCGCCCTCGCTCGCGGGCCGGCTGCGGCCAAAGCGGCTGACCGTTTCCCTCACCACATCTTCAACACGGTGAGCTGCCTGATTGGCGGCAGAAAGCGGCGCATCGTTCGGCAAACGCACGTTGATGTAGGACCAGTACTGGATATCCTCCGGGAAGAACTGTTGCTTCTGCTGCCTCATCAAGAAGGCACCGAACGCCAGGAACAGCAGCGACGTACTTATGACCAGCCAGCGGTGTTCAACGGCCAGGCCTGCAACCCTGCTGTAAAAGCCGGTGAAGCCGCGCTGCCGACGCTCCTCCACTAACGGCTCACGCTTCCGGCGGGGACGCAACAGGTAATAGCCCAGCAGCGGGATGAAGGTCATTGATACGACGCGCGATGAGACTAGCGCGCAGGTCATCACGATCGGCAGGCTGTACAGGAAATCGCCTGTAGTGCCGGTCAACAGGAGGAAAGGCAGGTAGGCGACGATATTGGTGACGGTCGCGTACATGATGGCTTTGGCCAACCGGGTAGGCTCCAGCCAGGCCGCGATCACGCTCGGGTGGCCGGCGGCCAACCCGCGTTTGATGCCGTCGCCGGCTACCACGGGGTCATCCACCAGAAGACCCAGCGCAATGATGAGTGTTGCGATAGACACCTGCTGAAGATCCATCTCCATCAGGTGCGCCATGCCGAACGTCATCGCCAGGGTGATCGGGATCGACAGCGCCATCAGCAGGGCAGACCGCCATTCCCAGAATCCGATCAGAGAGACCAGGACTACCAGCGCGATCGCTTCGTACAGCGCATCCATGAAGAGGTCGATATTCTCCTTCACCTGGCGCGGCTGATCCGAGGTCCGGGCGATGATGAGATCCCTCGGCAGCAGTTGCCTGATGGCAGCGAGCTTCTCGTCCACGCTCTCGCCGAACTTCGCAATCTGCTCCCCCGAACGCATATAGACCGCCACCGTGACCGCCCGACTGCGATAGTTCAGGAATTGCGGCGGGCTCTGGTAACCCCGCGAGATGTCCACAAGGTCCCGCAGGTAGACCGGGCTCCCGGAAGAGGACACCCCCACGATCACGTCGCCGATTGCCTCAGCGCTGGTGAATTGTCCCGAGGGATCGATGATCAGGTTCTTCTGTCCGATTTCCAGCGCGCCTGCGGGAAGAGTGATGTTACGCGCTCCCAGTACGTCTTTGAGCTTCGAGGGTTCCAGGTTGTAGGAGGCCAGGCGCTCCTGGGAATAGTTCAGGTAAACCACCTCCGGTAGAACACCGGACCGGTCGGCTTTCGAAGCTTGAGGAGCGCCGATCAATGTCCTCGCGATAATGTCCGTGAAGTCATCCAGTTCCTTGTAGCTGTACTTGTCGCCAGCTGCCTCGGCCAGTTTCAGCTTGGTCTCCGAAGGATCGTGAATCAGGAGGGGACCCCACCCGTCCGGGTGAATCTCCGACTGATGCAATCGCTCGCGCCGCAGGTTCTCGCCATACGCGACGATCTGGGGGTCGTCCGTCGAGGGTATTCCATCGACCCCGACAAAGCCGGGACCCTCGAACCGGCGCGCATCTCGAAGCACACCCTCTTTCTCGGCGATTCCGACAAGGAGGTCGAAGGGTCTCCGCACCGCTTCCCGAGAGATCGACTGAGGGAAGCAGTAGACCATGCTGAGCCTTCGCTCTTCGGAACGGACGCTCCTTGATGCCCGCGCGCTCTCCACCGCCCGCTGAGTCGCTCTGAAACTGAATGGGACCGGCGCCGCTGGGAAGCTTGGCGTTGAGGCTGTTCAGCTTGAGATTGATGTCGCTGAATTGCTCTTTCGGGTTGGTGACCGTCTCCTCCAGCATGACGTAGACAATCGAGAGCCCGGGCAGCGTGAGCGACTTGACTCCAAAGTCCGTTGGACTCCCCGGCCGGATCTTGGAGTTCTGCGCAATAGTCTCCTCGATCCTCCTGGTAACCTGCTGTTCGACCTGCTCGGCTCCCACGCCAGGCCACTGGCAGGTTGCCACCGCTATGGGGATGGGAATATCCGGATCCTTCCGTTGCGGCATTGAAACGTAGCCGTAAATGCCCCCTAGAACCGTTCCCAGGAGCAATACCCAGGACACCTGCCGGTGTTCGGAGAAAAACCGCGCGGTGTTATGCGTCTTCTCAATAAACTCGGCATCTGTTTTGAAGGACATAGTCAGCGGCTATTCTGTTCGCAACGCAGCCTGACGGCTGCCATCCGACTGGACAGGGACTCTTCTGAGGCGAGTTAACGAATTATCTGCACCTGCCATCCGTCTTTCACCAGCGTCGCTCCCGTGGTGATGACCCGCTCACTCAGGTTCAAGCCGGCCTTTACGCCGATCATATTCCCGTAGGCTTCCCCCAATTCCACATTGCGTATCCGGGCCAGAGACTTCCCGGCCTGATCCTCCACTACAAAGACTGCATAACCATCCGGGTTCTGTGTGGAACGGATTACGGCGCTAAGAGGAATCACCGGAACCGGCGCAGTCGGCTGTGCTGCTGCCAGCGTCAGAGTTGCTATCATTCCCGGGTTGAGTTGCCCGCGCGGATTCGGGATCGTGACCTCGACGGAAAATGTCCGGCTCTTCGGGTCCGCGGAGGGAGAGATCGCGGTAATCACGCCTTCCAGTTCACCCGGCACGGCCTCGGCCGCAATTGTCTGCCTGGTTCCAGGCTTGACGCGCTCCATCATGGTGTCCGGTACGCCAAACACCGCCTTCACCGAGCGGACGTCGGCAAGCACGAACGCGGTCGCACCGGGGGTGGCCAGGGTGCCGATCTCGATGTTGCGCGCGAGGACGACGCCGTCCATCGGCGACTTCAACGTGGCATCGGAAAGGGACAACTCGGCGCTCTTGAGGGCCTGCTCGGCTGTACCGACCTGGGCCTGCAGCGCATCGACCTGGCTCTTGGCAGCGGATACATTCGCCTGGTCGGAG
>JAFNAH010000103.1 GCA_017860075.1 Acidobacteriota bacterium
GAAGACCGGTATTTTCTGGGCGAAGGAACCCCTGTCCAGCGTCTCGAGGTCAGCCCGCACCTGCCGGTCGGTTGTCCTGTGTTTAGCGGGTCTGGGATGAAGTACGGTTCCGCCTCCGATGGTGATAGCCGGCGAAAACTGCCGGATGATGAAGGCGTCACCGTGCAGGCAGAAGATCGGTGAGTCCAGGCGCATCTGGGCATACCCCGTCAGTCCCTGCGCCAGCGCGTCACACCCGAGGAGCGAGATGCGCGCGAGGACTTCCGAGGTCCCGTGGTGGAAACGCACCTTGACGAGGTTTTTCATCGGCTTGGCGGTCGGAAGCATCGACAGGCGGACGTCCAGGAGTTGGGTTGCGTGGAACTGGCCGGGGACGGTAACGACGTGACCTCGCCCGACCTGCGAGAGATCCACTCCCTGGAGATTGACCGCAGTGCGCTGCCCTGCAACTGCGTGTTCGGTCGCCTGGCCGTGTACCTGTACGCCGCGCACGCGGGCCGTCAGTTCCCCCGGGATCAGCTGGATTTCCTCGTCCTGGTGCAATTCGCCGGATGTCAGCGTCCCTGTCACCACGGTTCCGAAGCCCCGGACAGTGAACGCGCGGTCGATGGGCAGCCTGAGCAGCCTGTCTGCCGGGCGGGGGGGGATCCGGAGCGACATTTCGCGGACCGCCGCTTTCAGCTCTTCTATGCCCGCGCCTGTCACAGCACTCACCGGGATTATCGGCGCGCCCTCCATAAAGGAGCCGGTCGCCGCGGTGGCTATCTCTTCCCGCACCAGTTCGACCAGCTCGGGATCGACGAGGTCCGTCTTGGTAATCACCGCGATCCCGCGCTCGATACCGAGCAACCGGCAGATATCGAAGTGCTCCCGTGTCTGCGGCATGATCGATTCGTCGGCCGCGACCACCAGGAGTACCAGGTCAATCCCGCCCACGCCGGCCAGCATGTTCTTGACAAATCTCTCGTGGCCCGGCACGTCGACGATCCCGGCCTGCACCGTGCCGAGATCAAGATGGGCAAACCCCAGGTCGATGGTGATGCCGCGGAGTTTCTCTTCCTTCAGCCGGTCCGGGTCGGTGCCGGTAAGAGCCTTGACCAAAGCGCTCTTGCCGTGATCAATGTGACCGGCTGTACCGATGATGATGTGTCGCATGGATCTTCTTATCTGAGAGGGAATTCGCGGGAAAGGAGCTTTCGCGCGTAGCCCGGACAATTTAACCACAGTTCCCCCGGCGCGGCCAGTCAATGCAACAGCCACTGGTGATTCAGACACTGGACGCATAGCGTCACAGCCACGAAAGAAGAGGGCGAAAGCCTCGCCACGGACTACTCGGATTTCAGGGAAAGGGAGGAAGGAAACGCTTGACTGGTTCAGGGCGCGTCAGTACCTTTACTGGCTGCTTATCAGGGGCATGGAGCTGGCGTGGGGCCGTGCGGCGCGCGGCAGCTGAGTGCCGACCCCGGCGGATCATTCGGGCAAGCATATGTTGGACAACCTGTCAAACAGGCTACAGAAGATCATCAGGGATCTGCGCGGTTACGGGCGCGTTTCCGAGCGGCACCTGGGGGAGACGATGCGGGAGATCCGCAACGCGCTTCTGGATGCCGACGTTCACTACAAGATCGCGAAGGAGTTTGCGGATCGCGTGCGAGCCCGTGCCCTCGGACAGGAGGTCATGGAATCACTGACTCCTGTGCAGCAGGTTGTCAAGGTCGTCCGCGACGAGCTCGTCGAACTTCTGGGCGGGGCCGAAACCCCGTCGCTCCAGTTCTCCAAGACGCCGCCCACCACGATGCTCATAGTCGGGCTTCAGGGTTCAGGCAAGACCACCACGACCGCGAAACTCGGTTTGTGGCTGTCCCGGGCCAACCACACACCGCTCCTGATGTCGGTGGATGTCTACCGTCCGGCCGCCGTCGAGCAGCTGCGGGTGCTCTGCGCGGAAAACAGCCTCGGCTACTTCGATGCCGAGGGCAATGCTGATCCCGTTGCGCGCGCGGAACTCGCGACGCGGTACGGCAGGAACAGCGGATACGACATCGTCCTGATAGATACCGCCGGACGGCTGCACATCGATGAGGAAATGATGGTCGAGCTGGAGCGCCTGCGCGATTCAGCCGCACCGTCCGAGATTCTGCTTGTGTCGGACGCCATGACCGGACAGGACGCGGTTCGCAGCGCGAAGGAATTCCATGACCGCCTCGGGCTCACAGGCGTCATTCTCACCAAAATGGACGGCGATGCTCGAGGGGGTGCGGCCCTCTCGGTCAAGAGTGTCACCGGCCAGCCGATCAAGTTCGTCGGTACCGGGGAGAAGGTGGAAGCGCTGGAGCAGTTCTTCCCCGACCGCCTGGCCGGAAGAATCCTCGGCATGGGGGATGTGCTCTCCCTGATCGAAAAGGCTGAGAAGGCAGTGGACGAGCAGCAGGCCGTCGAGATGGCCGAGAAGCTGCGCAAGGATGAGTTCACGCTGGAGGATTTTCGCGATCAGCTCCGCCAGGTGCGCAAACTCGGTCCGCTGGAGCAGATTCTTGGGATGCTCCCGAACATGGGTGCGATGCGCGGGTTGAGCTCCCTGAGAGTCGATGAGAAGGAGCTGATCCACATCGAGGCCATCATCGATTCGATGACGCCCAGGGAGAGGCAAAATCACCAGATCCTCAACGGGAGCAGGAGGAAGAGGATCGCGCGCGGCAGCGGACGGCCGGTGCAGGAGATCAACCGTCTCTTGAAGCAGTATCTTGAAACGCGAAAGATGATGAAGAGCCTGAGTCGAGGTGTGATGCCGCGGCTGATGAAAGGGATGAAGTTCACCGGGTAGCTCCGTCAGGTCACAGTTGCATGACGATGAGTTACGTGACACAATTAATTCAACTTAACGCCTTTTGCCATTAGGAGGAGTTTTGCTGAGAATTCGACTGACGAGGATGGGTGCGAAAAAGAAACCATTCTATCGCGTGGTGGTGACGGAACGGCGGCAAGCTCGTGACGGACGTTTTGTGGAGATCGTCGGACACTATAACCCGGGCACAAACCCTCCCGTGGTTGAGATGAACCTCGAGAGGGTTCGCTATTGGATGGCCAAGGGCGCGCAGCCTTCTGAGACAGTGAGCTCCCTGGTCAAGCGGGTTGCGACACCTCCCGCCAGCTGACACGCCACTTTTCCTGCCCTCGTTCCGAAGCCCCGAGGCTCCCGAGTGCTCCAGTTCGCAAATGCGATACGGAGGAGAGGTGGTCATGAAAGAGCTAGTTGAGATGATTGCGAAAGCTCTGGTTGACAATCCTGAGCAAGTGACGGTTACGGAGGTTGAGGGCGAACAGACCACGGTTCTGGAACTCCGGGTGGCGCCGTCGGACCTTGGAAAAGTCATCGGCAAGCAGGGTAGGACAGCCCGTTGCATCCGCACGCTCCTCGGAGCGGCCGGCATGAAGCTCCGCAAGCGCTTCGTCCTGGAAATACTGGAATAGTGGAGCCAGATACCGATTCCCCGGCTCTAGCAATCGCCCGCATCGTCAGAACTCGAGGCAACCGCGGCGAAGTTCTGGCCGATATCCTGACGGATTTCCCTGAACGCTTCCAGCGGCTGAAAGCCGTTTGGCTGGAGTTTCCGGATCGACACCGTGAACTCGCGGTCGTTGAAGCGACATGGGTGCACAAGGGGCGGCAGGTGCTGAAGTTCGCAGGGATAGAATCAATCTCGGAGGCGGAGCGCCTCCGGGCGGCCTGGGTGCTTGTCGAGCGCAAGGACGCGGTGCCGCTCAAGCAGGGCGAGTATTATGACCACGACCTGATCGGTTGCCGGGTCGTTGACGCAGCCGGCGCTGTGCTGGGCACGGTGAGAGAGATCCTGAAGGCTGCGGGGAACGCGGTGCTGATCGTGGACGGTGCCGCCGGGGAGATACTGATTCCGGCGGTCGCCGATTTCTGCCGCCGCATTTCAATACCTGAGAAGCTCATTGTCGTCGATCTCCCGGAAGGTTTGTTGGACCTGAACAGATGAGGTTTGATATCATCACGATTTTTCCCGAGATCTTCCAGGGGGCATTGGGGTCCGGGATACTCAGGCGAGCCGCGCTGGCCGGGCTCGTGGAGATAAGAGTTGTCAATCTCCGGGACTTTGCGGCGGACAAGCACCGGAGTGTGGACGACCGGCCGTACGGCGGCGGGGAAGGAATGGTATTCACCCCGGGCCCGCTGTTCGCGGCGGTTGAGTACTGCCGTGGACCGGTCAAGACTCCGGAGAGCCGGGTGGTATTGATGACCCCTCAGGGGAGGACCTGGTCTCAGCAGTTCGCGGAGTCGTTCTCGAAGTTGCCGCATGTGGTGCTCATATGCGGCCGTTACGAAGGGATAGACCAGCGCGTTATCGACAGCCTGGTGGAGGAAGAGATCTCCATCGGTGACTATGTTCTGACCGGCGGTGAGATACCGGCGCTCGCGGTACTTGATTCGGTCATCAGGCTGCTGCCGGGTGCGTTGGGCAATTCGGATTCGGCGGTGAACGAGAGTTTCTCTTCGGGAGCGCTCGATTTCCCGCAGTACACCAGGCCGGCGGAGTTTCGCGGGATGGCCGTACCTGAGGTTCTGCTTTCGGGCGACCATGCGCGGATCCGCGAGTGGCGGCGCCAACAGGCAGAGGCAAGAACCGGCAGCAGGCGGCCGGACCTCGCCGCCGGAACACGGGCCGGCGAGGCCTGAAGATCGCCTGAAACATGAGTTTAGTCTTCACGCAGGCCCCCAGGGCGCGGGCCTGAAGAATTTTGTCAGGAGTCTGTCATGAATTTGATCCAGTCGGTCGATAATTCTCAAATGCGGGCCAACTTTCCCAGCCTACGTGCGGGGGATACGGTTCGTGTTCATGTGAAGATAAAGGAAGGAGACAAGTACCGTATCCAGGTATTCGAGGGCGTAGTGGTAGCCCGGAAGAGGGCCGGCATCTCCTCCACTTTCACGGTGCGAAAAGTATCCTTCGGATACGGGATCGAACGAATTTTCCCGCTTCATTCACCGATCATCGACAAGCTCGAGGTGGTCAAGAGCGGGAAGGTGAGACGTGCCAGGCTCTACTACCTGCGTGGGCGCCGTGGCAAGGCGGCGCGCCTGAAGGAAGTCGGCCGGGTGGATCGCGCGAGCGAGAACGCGCCGAGCCAGGAATGACCGTTGCCGCCGGATCTGGCCGGCAATCGTCAGTGCCATGCGCGACACGCCCGGGCCGCAGGTTTGATGGAGCAAGAGAGTTCGGGGTTCCAGGCGTAAGAGGGTGTCATGGCGACTGACAGCAAGGCTAGATTCCTTCGCGACGCGGAAAAATGCGTTCTGCAAGGCAAAATCCGGCAGGCTATCAACGAGTACCTGAAGATCATCCGGGATGATCCGAACGACGTACTCACAATGAACACAATCGGTGACCTCTACCTCCGAGAAGGTAGGATCCCCGAGGCCACGAAGTACTTCTCCCAGGTTGCCGAAAACTACACGCGCAACAATTTCCTGCTCAAGGCGATTGCCGTCTACAAGAAGATCCTCAACTCGGACCCGGGGAATCTGGACATAAACCGGGTCGTCGCCGAGCTTTACGTCCGGCAGGGTCTGATCGTTGAAGCCAGGCACCAGTACCTGCGCATAGCCGACATCTGTGCGCGGCAGGGAAACAGCGCCGAGTCGGTTGCCGCCTATGAAAAAGTTGCCGAACTGGATCCCGCGAATTCATCGGTAAGGCTCAAACTGGCCGAGATCTACCTTGCGGAAGGGGCGAGAGAGAAGGCACAGGCCAGCTTCGCTGGCGCCGCGAAAGCTCAGTCGAAGACCGGCGACACGGCCGCCGCCGCGCAATCATTCCGCCGCGCCCTGGACCTGGCACCCACGGATCCCGATGTCATGAAGGGTTACGTGGAGACTACGGTTCAGCTTGGGAACGTGAACCTCGCGATC
>JAFNAH010000104.1 GCA_017860075.1 Acidobacteriota bacterium
GTACGGCGCCCTCGATCTCATGACCCAGTACAAGGTCTTCCGGGGAGCCGAACCGAAGATCGAGCCGCTACTGAAACGCCGCGGCCTGACCGCTCAGCAATGATGGTCCATCGCGCGTCGTCGGATCCTCTCGGAGAGTGGATCGCAGCATCAAGTGCGCCATATCTGCGCTCCCCTCCGGGTTCGCTCTCGCTCACCCGGATCTACTGTCTCTCGCGCCTCCGGCGCTCAGTCTGTAGCTCAGAAGAAAAAGATCCGGCCCGTCAGCCCGGTCTGAGCCAATTTGCAGTCTGGGCCCCGGAGGGGCCAGGGAGACGTAGACGGGGGTGAGCGGAGCGAATCCCCGGAAAAAGCGCGCGAGAGAACCACGCGCCCCGGCAGGGGCGCAAGAGCCACGAGTGTGCCCCACTGACGAACGGATTCATGCAAGGCTGTTCCTTGATACGCCCAGGCTGCAATATCGAAACGGTCAGCCGGCTCGTCAGATTTTGCCGAGGAACCGGATGCGGCCGACGAATGCGGGTCCCGCGCTGCCCGAGAATTGGCCGTAATTGGGCGAATCGATGTTGTTGTTCACGACGGTAGGATTGTTGAACCCGATCCGGAATGCCCATTCGTAATGGAGTAATCTGAATCGCCTTTCGAGCTGCAGGTTCAGGCTGAAATAGTCGGGATACCGGTGCGAGTTTGGGGCTCCAACGAGGCGCAGCTCCTGGTTCACGACGCTGTACGGGAACCCTGTGCGCCATTCCAGGAAATATGCCGCAGTCCACTTCCGGAAATGCGGGACAGGCAGAAAACCCCAGGCAATGAAGCGGTTCGGCGTGTCCCAGTCCCGCGGGCCGCTGGCCTGCTGGCTGAAGATGGGGTTCTCCAGTGAAAAATCGATCACAGCCGACGTCCGCGTGCCTGACCGGGCGTAGGAAAAGACCGTGTAGAACTTTTCCTTGAACATACGTTTGGCTGTGAGTTCGAGGTACGAATAGCTCTGAGTCTGGTCACTGTCGAGCTGATAGGTGGCTTCGCGCTGTCCCTGTTCCCCTCCCGAAGCAGCCAGAGAGTAGGCCCACGTGTTACGCCCGTGCCTGCGGATGAAGTCGGTGGCGAAGTAGATCGATCCGGGCAGTTTCTGTTCCCATCCTACGCTCCAGTTCAGTGAGAACGGAGCCTGCAGCGTCGTCCTGTCGACGGTGTATCGGCTCACGATGGGTCCATAGACTATTTCGCTTCCGTCCTGCGAGTAAAACGTGTCTACACGCGTCTGATCGAGGCCTCGTGCCAGGAGCCCCAGGTTTGTGGCGTCGTAGAAGACGCCCACACCGGCGGAGAACTTTGAGTCGCGGATTCTCGAAGGCGTATAGGTAGCGGCCAGGCGAGGTGAGACAAGCGTGTTTCCAAGCACCTGGTCCCGGTCCAGACGCAGGCCGGCTTCCACGACCAGCTTTTCCTGTGGCGTCCAGCGATCCTGGATGTACGCGCTGAATTCGGTGTTGTTCTCGCTCAAATGAGGGTCCCCGGAGAAACTGGCAGTGCGGACTCGGTTGCCCTGTTCGTCGCGGACTTCGAATGAGCGTCGGAAGGAGAACTGACGATACTGATTTCCGTCGGCGTCAATGCCGAACTTCAAGTCGTGGCGTCCGTGCCATGAGAGCGGCCGGAGGAGCATGCTGGCGACTACCTGCAGACGATCCACCTCCTGGTTGCGGTCCGCGAAGTAGTTGCCTGAGTTGCCTTCAGGGCCGATGATGTACAGTTTGTCACCCATCGCCTGCTCATCATCATTGAGCCGGCTTGCCGCCACGCCCACCTCGAGCACCGTACCACCCGGCAGGAAAGCCTGGTCCTTGACGTTCAGAAAATAATAGCGGGAGCTGACGTCGCGCGTGGATTCGATCGGATCGCGCGGCGAAAGGCCGAAATGGTTCGCGTCTCTGAAGTTGTAAACGAAACCGGAAGTAAGGATGTTCCGGTTCGTGAGATTTACCTGTACACGCGTGAGATCGCTACCCTCCCATCTGCTGCCCGTGTCGGCGCCTGACGGGAGCTCGTTGATGACGCTCAAGTCGTACTGTATGTCGGCCGCGTTGAAGAACCATGCCCGGCCCTTCACGATCGGGCCCGAGAAATTGGCCCGCGGCGTCCAACCTTCGATGTCCAGGTTCTTCTTGTTGACCTGGAGGGAGGGCAGGAAATTCGTGGCCAGGAAACGGAAATGATCGTCGCCCTGTGAAGTCTCGAGCGCCAGCAGCCCGGCCGACCCCTTCCCGAACTCGGCTGAATAGCGGCTGGCCTCGACACTCACCTTCCTGAGGGAATCTACGGAGACCCTGTTCTGCAGCATCCCGGATACCGGGTTCCCGATGTTGAAACCGTCGAGGCTGTAGTATGCCTGGTCTTCGGCTCCTCCGTTGAGATGCACATGTCCCAGGTTGTCTTTGACCACGCCGGGGAGGAGCGGCAGGGCGCTGCGGAAATCATGTGTGGAGGGGTAGGGCATTTCGATGATTTCCTCGGCATGAAGCGTGCTCTTGGCTGCCACCTGCTGAGGATCTATGACGGGCGCTGAATACACGACATTTACGGTTTCGCCGAACTCCCGCTGATGGTTCAGTACGACCTCGATCGACTCGTTGCTCCGGGCCAGCGCATGCGAGTGGGCCAGATAGGCGTAGAATCCCGGTTTTTCGACCCTCAGCGCATAGGTCCCCAGGGGCACTGGGGCAAGGAGGAACCGCCCCGCCTCATCGGTGGTGGCAACAACGGGGAGAGGGGTTTCGGGCCCGGCCAGTGTCACCTTCGCGCCCGCAACAATCACTCCGTTCTCGTCAACGACCTTCCCGGCCAATTGGGCGGTCTGTGCGACGGCGACGGAAGACAAGACAAGGACCAGCGCGACCGACAGGGGAACAAGCATTCCGGGACGGACCACGATTTAATCATACTAGCCTTCGGCCGCAGTTCAACCGCCAGGAGTCCGCGATGCTGCGACAGGGCTTAGTTCCGGTCGATGCCGATACGGTGAAGCAGGCGATCGATCTGAGAAAAATCGGGAACGATGAGGTCAGCGCCCGCCCGGATGAGACGCGCCCGCTTTGACGCATCGAGCCCGTATCGACGGATCTCGTCCCCGGCGACCCCGACCGTGAATCCTCCGCGCTTGTGCGTTTCCCGAATCTCCACCGGCCCGTCGCCGAATGTGACCAGGTGATGGACCACCTCAGGCCCGATATCCCCGAGGATGCGGTCCAGCACAATACGCTTGGCCTCCTTCTTGACATCCCCGACAGATCCATAGATGCAGCCTTCGAACAGGTGCGCGTAGCCCAGAGCCGAGGCCTCTTCGATCACATCCTCCTGGTCGGTACCGCTTGCGAGGTACATCCGGACCCCGGCCCGGGAGAGCCGCTCGAGAAGCGCGACCGCGTTCTTGATGACGAAATCCTCCACTGACAGCTCTCCTCGCTTGAGCTTGGCTGCCCGGTTGCGGACCATCTTCATGAGAGCCTCGTTATATATGGCCTTGTAGCCGAACTCATCCAGGATATCTCCCTTCGGGACGCAGCCGAACTCGCGCACCATCTCCACGAGTCCCTGCATCTGGACCAGGGTCTGAATCCCTGTGGAGTCGTCGATGAATTTCCGCACCGTTTCCACAACCCTGTGGTAAAGGGACTCATCTGCCGACTGGTAGCACGGCCCCAGAATCGCCCGGACCATCATGGGTTCCATGACGAGATGCCATCCCTGCCGGAGGGTTGAAATCGTGCCGTCGTGGTCGAATATCGCATGCGTGACCCGGAGGTCCGTAGGGAGATCCCCGGCAACCTCAAATTCAGTGCCATCCAGGTAGCGCGCCCTTCTCGGGTCTTCTGCCAGTTCCGGTCGATAGACGTATGCCTGTTCGCAGCCAATGGCCAGTATCTCTTCAGGCGAGGCGGTCCCGGTCTGGTTCAGCTTCTGAACCGTCACCCCGGCGGCGAAGTTTCCGAGTTGCGCAGCCTCAGTCGTGCTGCACCCGACGGCGAGGGCCAGGCTGATGCCTGCAAGCGCACTGTCTCCCGCGCCGACCGTATCCGTCTGGCCAAGCACCTGGATGCCCGGGATCTCACAAAGGCCGCACTGATCGGCGACGACGATTCCGCGGCTGCCGCGGGTCACAAATACCGGTTTCCCGAGCCGTGCGAAGAGCGTCCGGGCAGCGGACAGCGCTTCCTCGCGGAGCACCATCTCCTCCGGGGATCGAGGGATCCCGCTCAGCCGCGCTGCTTCGTGATCGTTGATCTTCATGTGAGCGCCGGAGTAGGAGTCGCTGTAGTGGCGGCTGTCAACGATGAAGATCCGGTCCCGGTACTCGTTCATCAATGCCGTCAGTCCCTCGCGCAGCACATCCGTGTGGATTCCCTGGCGGACCTGCTGGTTCACGATGACCACGTCCGTCGCGGGGATCCGAGCCCGGCAGAATTCCAGCAGCGCGAGAGCCCTATCGGGCGAGAGTGCGTTGAAGTTGCCGAAATCAAACCGGTTCGCTTCCTTCTTCTCTATGTGGGGTTTGTTGTAGGCGAGCGTGGCCCAGTGTTGTTCCTGGGTGATCATGCCCTCCGTGTTTACTCCCAGGTTCTCGAGGAGCCGGATCATCTCACGCCCCCACGGATCGTGGCCGACCACGCCGAGGGCATGGACACTCCGGCAGCCCGCCGCCACGAGGTTGCTCACCACGTTGCCTGCACCACCGAGCGAGTACCGTTGCTCGCGGACGGGATGGGTCATCAGTCCGGTTTCGAGGGACTTCTCGCTCCTCGTGGAATCGACGAACCAGTAGACGTCGAGGCAATAGTCCCCAAGCACCATCACACGGGCCCCGGCGATCCGCCCGAGAATGCTCCGTATCTGTGCTTCGGATAGTGGAGTGAATTCGCGAAGATCCGTGTTGTTGTTGGATATCGGCAGGCTGTCCATTTCTGCGTTTCCCTTCCTTCGGCTCCGGAGAGTGATCCCGCGCCGCCGGCGCGCCCACTTTCAATCCGAAGTTTGCATTCTCCAATTCACAGGATGCATTATAGGCTGGCCAACCATTATCGAGGAGTCTTAGCCATGCCGACCAAAGATCAGGTGCGTGCCTTGCTCGAACAGACGCGATCGTACTTCGTGGATTCCCTCCTGCCTTTCTGGATGGACAACTCCCCCGATCTTCACTACGGCGGATTCCTGAGCTACTTCGACCGCAACGGCAAGGCGACAGGTGAAACGACCAAGACGTTTCTGATGCAGATCCGGATGCTCTTTACGATGTCGCATGCACATCGAACCGGCTACGGCGGCGGCCGGTGCGCGGAGCTTGCCAAGATGGCGGCGGACTTCATCATAGACAACTACTGGGACCGCGAGAACGGGGGATGGTTCTGGATCGCAGACCGCAAAGGCGCGCCCACCGTCAAAGACAAGGTCGGCTACGGCCAATGCTTCGGCATCTACGCTTTCAGCGAGTATTTCCTCGCCACCGGTGATACGCGGGGGCGTGAGATGGCGGAGAGGAGCTACGCTGCGATCTGCAAGCACATGGTTGATACGCGCCACGGCGGTTTCCTCGAGCTCATGGAGGCTGACTGGCAGCCGGCAAAGCCGGGCATCTATGGCGGGGACAGGAAAAGCATGGATGTACACATGCACATGATGGAGGCGTGGACCACACTCTATGAGATGACCGGCCATCCTACCCATCGCAGACGGCTCCTGGAAATCATAGACCTGATTCTCACGCGCATGCTGCGCCCCGAGGATGGAACCGGGTACATGCAGTTCACGTTCGATTTCACCCCGCTTCCCGCGATTATTTTCGCGACGTCGTGGGGAAGGGATGCGAAGCCCACGGACGGCGTGGCACGTCCGTTGAACTCGACCTCGCCGGGGCACAATGTCGAGTTGGCCTGGCTCCTCCTCCATGCCGCGGACATCCTGGGTGTTCCCCGGCAGACCTATGCCGATGTTGTGCGCAGGATTTCCGATCACTGTCTCCATTACGGCATCGACCACGAGTATGGCGGAGTCTTTGCCGATACGCCTGCCGACGGCCCGACGACGCTATATGAGAAACAGTTCTGGCAGCAGGCCGAGGTGCTCATCGGGATGCTGGATGCATATACCCTGCTTGGTGACGAAAAGTACTGGAAGGCCTTCCTGAACGTGCACGAATTCGTTTTTTCGAAAATGGTCAACCTGCCGGCCGGAGGGGAGTGGTACGAAAGGGTGGATCGGCAGGGGAAACCGATCGACGATGCGCTGGGGCATGGCTGGAAGATCTGCTACCACACCGTACGGTCCATGGTGGAGACAATCCGCCGCCTGGAACTTATTGTAGAGATGACAGGTCGCGCGCAGGATCCGTCAGCGTGAGGACGAAAACACCTCCC
>JAFNAH010000591.1 GCA_017860075.1 Acidobacteriota bacterium
ACAAGGCCGACCCGGACAAGTACCGCGAGTTCATTCCGAAGGTGAGGACTGCCCTCGCCAGCCTCGGCGCCAAGCCGGGAGAGTAGCGAACATCGGAGGACTCTGGTCCGGCCTGGGGAGGCTATCTCAAGGTTCTATGGAGCGGGCCTTCAGCCCTTGGTTCCTGCTATTGCATGCAATCCTGGGGCTTCGCCCCAGGCTGGTATAAGAACGCGCCTTCAGCGCTCTTTATGTTGACTGGAATACGGTTCAAAGGGCCGAAGGCCCGCGCCATATCAGCCTGGGGCGAAGCCCGAGGAATTGCCCCCGCAGATGAAGGAGGGCTGAAGGCCCGCATCATAGTAAGTTTCGAGACAGCCTCAACAGGCCGGAGCCACCAACTTGCCCTTGGCTCGGGTTGAGACTTCCAAGGTTGCCAACGCGCCCCGTGGTGATAGCATTTCGGGGATATTCAACGGTCATTCGAGGGTCACAATGCGTTGTTACGATGCGAAGAAGTCCATAACGTTCATCTCTCTGACAGTCCTGATCTGCCTTCTGTCGGCTTGCTCGAAACGTTCCGAGCCGGTGGCAGAAAAGAAGCCGGAGGCAGCCGTTCCGAAGCAGGATATGAATGTCCTTCTGATCACTCTTGACACGCTCCGGGCGGACTACCTTTCCTGCTAAGCCCTACCGATCTCAGCATCCCAAGAATCTCTACGCCGGAGAGGTGGCCTACACTGACGCCCAGGTCGGCAAATTGATCGGGTGGCTCTCGGAAGCAGGACTGCTCGAACGCACGCTGGTGGTGATCCTGTCTGATCACGGTGAGAGTCTCGGCGATCACGGCGAGTACACGCACGGTGTCTTCCTGTACGACTCGACCATGCATATTCCCATGATCATCGCGGGCCCGGGCATCCCCTCAGGCCGCGTGGTTCCCCAACAGGTCCGCTCGATCGACGTCGAGCCCACAATTGCCGATCTGCTTGGTCTCTCTGCCGGCGAAAAGGCGCAGGGGGTGAGCCTCAAGTCCAGCCTGATGGAGGGCAGGGAACCGATGAGCAACTACTGCTACATGGAGACCCTCTACCCCAGGACCAGCCACGGGTGGTCCGAATTGCGCGGGATGCGGACCGACGAGTGGAAACTCATTGTCGCCCCCAAGCCGGAACTGTACCGGTTTTCGAATGATCCGTCCGAAGCAAAGAACGTCATTGCCGGACACCCGGCCGATGCCGATCGCCTGCAGAAGAAGGTCTGGGAGGTTGCCGGCCCGCCCCAGAGCCTGGGGAAACTCGAGACCAAGCCGGTTGACGACGAAAGGCGACGCGAGCTCGATGCCCTCGGCTATGTGAGTTCCGGCCGGAAGGAAATCTACATAGACATGTCCGGACCCGATCCGAAGGACCGCGTTGCGGTTCTCGGCGTCCTCGAGCGGGCAAGCGATGCCATGAACCACGACCGCTGGATGGAGGCTGCCGGGATGCTGGAGAAGGCGCTGCCTGGCGACCCGACGAATCCGCTCATATACAAGGAACTGCAGGCGTGCTACGAAAACTCGAGGCAGTTCGACAGGATGGAAAAGATCTGCCTGCTGGCGATCGAAAACAAGGCGGCCGGCGACGGAACCTATGCCGATCTTGGGGAGATCTACGTGCGTCGAGGAGACCTGCGCCGGGCGGTGGAGTATATGGAGACGGCGGCGAGAATGAATCCCGCCAAGGTCGACAACCTGAACAACATGGCAACTGCCTACCTGCACCTCGGGCAGTTCGCCGAGGCCGAGCGCGCGCTTAAGGCAGTCCTTGCCCAGGATTCCCGGAACGCAATGGCACACAACCTGTATGGGATTCTCGAGATCCAGCGTTCGCAACCGGACCGGGCACGTGAACAGTTTGAGCTGGCCATCCAATCCGATGCCAACCTGGCTGAACCATACATGAACCTGGGCCTGATCGCCCAGAATGCAGGCGACACTCAGGCTGCGATCGGCTATTTGAAGGGGTTCCTGAAGCGGGCCGACAAGGTGAAGCACCGGGATGTAATCCCTAAGGTGGAGGCCGCGCTTTCAGACCTGAATGCCCGCCGGTAGCCTGAGAGTGGGTTCTCTGCGCCGCAGTGCGGATCTGCGTTACTGAATTTTGACCCGGCCCATCGGATACCAACCGTCCGGGCGCACTCCGGCTATCGCAAGCTTGATGCCCGGCTGCCCGGACCCCGGGTTCAGGAGGGCGAGGTCCAATTCGTATTCGCCGGGCTGCGTGTCCGCGGGTACGTTGACCCTGCTGTCGAAGAGATTGTCCCCGGGAAGCCATGATGTGATGTCGGCGGTAGTCACGAGCAGGATCGTCCGGTCAGCCGACCTGAGGCGGAGCGCCAGCGGGAACCGCCTGTAGCAGGGTGCGACCCCCTTGTTTTCCCACCAGGAGGCAAAGTTCAGTTCACCACCCGCCTTGATCGCAGGGGGATAGGTGAACTTGCGCAGCACGAAACGATACCCCATCTTCTTCAGCCAGCGATCCACCTGGGGCCGCCATTCGTCGGGGACCGGCGACGACTTGGCGTTGAAAGACGAGATGTGCCACTTCAGCGATTCGTCGATGATGTAGTCGA
>JAFNAH010000105.1 GCA_017860075.1 Acidobacteriota bacterium
CCACGCCTGGAATGAACCGCGGCAGCCGACGCAGGTCGTTTCCTTCCAGGAGGGCGAGCGCGCGTTCCTCCTCGCGGATCCTCCACCACAATACCAGGGAATTCAAGATGCTGAAAACAGCTGCGGTCACGTAAGCTCCGCAGAGGATCGGGATCGCCAGGATCTCGACCAGGACGGCAACATAGGTCGGGTGGCGAATGAACCGGTACGGTCCCTTCAGCACCGGTCTCTCGCCCGGGATCACGATAATTTTCGTGGTCCAGAACCGTCCGAGGGAGAGAATGCACCAAGCGCGCAAAAGTTGCGAAAGGATCAGGATCCCAAGCCAGAAGGGCCACAGAGGATCCCAACCCTTCGGCAGAAAGTGGCGTTCTGCGACAAGCGACAGGAAGAACAGCACGTGCAACGCCACAACGACAGGGTAGTGCCCGTGTCCGGCCTCGATGCCGCCGCGGCTCAATGCCCAGCGCTGGTTTCTTTTCGAGACTACGAGCTCCGACAGCCGCTGTACCACAAGAAAGGTGATCAGCACGGTGAACATTTTCGTCGCCTGTCGCCGGGGCCGCGGGGCTGTCAGTTCAGCAGTCGGCGGCAACACCAGGATCCGGCCGGTGAAGCATACTGTGTTTCTGACGGAGGCGCAGCCGATTTCGCGCCGGGCCGCCGGGCCATTGCGGCAGATGGCGGTCGCGAATAGAATCACGACCTGGCCCGAGGGTAGAGAATCATGAACGACTCAAGAACAGAACCATCCTCAAGACGCCCCCGTCTGGTCGTTTACCTGTCGTGGGGATTGATCGGCCTTCTGCTGCTCGTGATCCCCGGCGTGGGCGGCTTCGCCCTATGGTTCCGGCACGCGGCGGTAACCGCGCTGCCTCAGCTCGACGGGGAACTCCGGGTGGCAGGCCTGAAGGCGCCTGTTTCGGTGACACGTGACCGGGCCGGCACTCCGTGCATTCACGCCGACGATCTCGAGGACCTCTTCTTTGCACAGGGCTATGTCACTGCCCAGGACCGGCTGTTTCAGATGGACACCGGGCGGCGTTATGCGGCGGGCGAACTGTCGGAGATCATCGGTTTCCCGCTCGTGCGGGGCGAGGCCGCGGCGAGCCTCCTCGAACACGACATCAGGCAGCGCTATCTTCAGGTGCGCCGCGCAGCCGAGCGGATGATACGGCAGGCAAGCGAGCGTGACCGGCTTTACTTCGATGCCTACGCTCGCGGCGTGAACGCGTTCATCGGTACGAACCGCGACCGACTTCCGGTGGAATTCCGGTTCTTACGCTACCAACCGGGGCCGTGGCGGGCCTCCGATTCCGCGCTTGTCGGGTTGAACGTCAGCCTGGAGATGAACTCGCAATACCCGGTGGAGTGGTGGCGCGACAGATTCGCCAGGCAACTACCTCCGCAAATGCTGGACGACCTCTATGTGAACGGCTCGTGGCGCGACCGGGCCCCGGGCGAATCAGGGGAGCAACAGAAGACAGGAACGGTCGTCCGGGCGATCCGGCCAGCCGGTGGTTTCTCCGCGGGGAGGCAACCGGCGCGAACGAACCTGCTCGGGGTTTTCCTGGCGCAGGCTGCTACCGGGGATGATTTCGGATATAACGACGATATCGAAGTCTGGCCGGGATCCAACAACTGGGTCGTGAGCGGCCGGCATACGGCCTCGGGCAAGCCTCTGCTCTCGAACGATATGCACCTGATGCACACAATGCCGTGCGTCTGGTATCAAGCTCACCTGGTTTCGGGCAACTTCAACGTGGTCGGCTACACGCTGCCGGGGATGCCCTTCGTGATCGGCGGGCACAATGAGTTCATCGCCTGGGGTTTCACTAATCTTGGTCCCGATGTTCAGGACCTCTATGTCGAGAGCTTCAATGAGCGCGGCGAGTATCAGACTCCGTCCGGATGGGTAGAACCGGAGAAACGCCGCGAGGTTGTCAGAGTGAAAGGCAAGCCCGACGTCATTCTCGAGGTTGAGGTAACCCGGCACGGGCCCGTCATTTCCCCGATACTCAAGGACGAGAAGCGCAAGATCGCACTCAGGTGGATCGCCAACGAGCCGGTCCGGCAGGGGTTTCCCTTTGGGGAGATCGACTCCGCACGTAACTGGCCGGAGTTCAGGGCTGCTTTGTCCGGGTACGTGGCGCCCGCCATGAACCTGGTTTATGCCGATGCCGAAGGGAACATCGGATACCAGGCAGCCGGGCGGATCCCGATCCGGGCGGCCGGCGACGGATTGTCCCTGGTGCGGGGGGAAGATGATGCGCACGAATGGGTCGGCTATATTCCGTGGGACGAGATGCCCAGCGTGTTCAATCCACCGGATGGATTGCTGGCTACTGCAAACAGCCGGATCACACCTCAGGGCTACAAGTATCACGCAGCCAACCAGTGGGCCTCAGCTCATAGAACGTGGCGGATTTACCAGGTTCTCGAATCGTGGATCGCGCGCGGAAAGAAGCTGACTCCTGCCGACATGCTGTCGCTCCAAACAGATGTCTACTCGGATTTCGACCGCCTGCTGGCGGTGGAGCTGGCGCGCCCCGTCCTGGCAAGCAACGGCGCTTCAGCCCAAGCCAGGCGTGCGGCCGAGATTTTGAACTCCTGGGACGGCTCAGTCACGCCGGATTCGACGGCGGCCGGGCTGATCAATCTTGCGCGGCGCAGCATGACAAAGCTAGTGCTGGAGCCGCGCCTGGGCCAGGACTACCGGTCGTATCGCTGGTTCGGCGCAACGACCTTCTGGGAAAACCTGATCACACAGAAGCCCGCTCGCTGGTTGCCGCCGAACGTTTCCAGTTTTGACGAGCTCTATATCGCCGTCGTGGAAGACGTGGCCGCCGATCGCGGGCTGCCGGATGATCTGGCCCAGTTCACATACGGCATGCGCTTCCCCGTGGAGATAGACCATCCGATATTCGGCTCCATACCGCTTCTCAGGAGATACGCCGGCCCCGGGGCCGTGCCGCAGCGTGGGGACGGCAGCACCGTGAACCAGGCCGGCGCGCGATACGGTCCCTCCCAACGCCTGACAGTCGATTTCGGGAATCTGGACAGGAGCACTTCGAGCATCGTGACCGGCCAGTCCGGCCAGATATTCAGCCCGCAATATATGGATCAGTTCCCGGTCTGGCTCCGCGGGGCGACTCTGCCGCTCCCGTTTTCGGGACAGGCCGTCGCTGCGTCGAAATCTCACGAACTCGTGCTCCGGCCGGATCCGCCCGGGCGGAAAAACAGGGTGGAATATCGCTGAGAACAGGAGGTGTCTGATGAACCGAAGAGGTTTTCTCAAGACCGCCGCGGCAGTACCGGCTTCTTCCCTTCCGGGGCTCATGGGTAGCCCGGACGACTGCGCCGGGCAAACAGCACCTGCGAGGACCGGAGGTCCGTTCGTCAAACTCAGCTGTAATCTCTACTCCTTTAACGAGCCGCTCCAGAGCGGCAAGATGAAGCTGGAAGAGGTAATCGAGTTCTGTGCCACGCTCGACTTTGCCGCGGTGGATCCCACCGGCTATTACTTCCCCGGCTACCCGGCAGTCCCCGATGACTCCTATTTGTACTCGATCAAACGGAAGACTTTTCTGTTGGGACTGGATATCAGCGGCACTGGGGTCAGGAATGATTTCACTCTTCCCGAAAAGGGCAGACGGGCTGCCGAGGTGGGACTCGTGAAGGCCTGGATCGAATGCGCCGCCCGCCTGGGCGCGCCGGTGCTGCGTGTGTTCTCCGGGGCAGGCGTTCCCGAGGGATATTCCAGGGACGAGGTCACTCGCTGGGTCATCGAGGGTCTCCAACAGTGCGCCGAGCACGGCAGGAAATTCGGCGTGATGCCGGTCCTGCAGAATCATTCCGATTTCATCCGGAACGCCGATGACATCATCACGGTGCTGAAGGGGGTGGGTTCAGACTGGCTGGGACTGCATCTGGATATTGGCAGCTTCAGGCAGGCCGAAGATCCGTACGCCGAAATCGCCGGAGTCGCACCTTACGCCGTTACCTGGCAAATAAAGGAAAATCTGTTCGTCGGCGGGAAGGAAGTAAAGACGGACCTGGAGAAAATCATGGGGATAATCCGGAAAGCGGGCTATCGGGGCTACCTCCCCCTGGAGACCCTCGGTGAGGGAGACCCGAGAGTGAAGGTTCCCAGGTTTCTCGACGAAGTCCGGCAAGCCACCCACTCCCTCCCCTGAAAATTGGAAATTCAGGGTCAGACCCTGAAAATCCAGTTTTCAGCGGGATCCTTTCCCCATAAGCACGACGGGAAAAGTCCGCAGGAGAATCTTCAAGTCCAGGAGCAGCGACCAGTTGTCGATGTAGAAGAGGTCCAGTTTCATCCATTCCTGGAAGTCGATCTCGTTGCGGCCGGAAACCTGCCACAAGCAGGTAATTCCGGGCTTCACGGACAGGCGGCGACGTTGCCAGCGGCTGTATTCCTTGACTTCTTCGGGCAGAGGGGCACGCGGTCCGACGAGGCTCATGTCGCCCTTCAGGACATTCCAGAACTGCGGCCACTCGTCCAGCGAACTCTTGCGCAGGATGCGTCCGAGCGGGGTCACACGGGGATCGTTCCTCATCTTGAATACCGGGCCGTCCATCTCATTGAGATGCTTGATTTCCCAGAGCACATCTTCAGCCCCTTCGCACATGCTGCGGAACTTGTAGAGCACGAACCTGCGACCGTAGAGGCCACAACGCACCTGGCGGTATATGGCCGGCCCTCTGGATGTGAGTTTGACCAGCGCGGCGATGAAGAGCATCAGAGGCGATGAAACGACCAGCGCGAGGGCGGAACCCACGATATCCACGAGGCGCTTTACGAGGAGCGCGAACGCATGGTCGGGAGTTGCGCTGAAGGTGATGATCGGCACGTTCTCCAGGAACTCCATGGACACATGGGAGACTTTAACCGGGAAGAAGTCTGCGGCTACGCGTGTCTTTACTCCCTGTTCCTTGCAGATGGCGAGGACATCATCGAGACCCTCCAGGTCACGAGGCTCACTGCCGACGAAGATGATCTCGTCCACGACGTTTTCTTCGATGATGGTCGGAATGTCCGCTATGGAACCCAAGAGGTCCCGGGTCACGGCTCCATTTCCCGCTGGACCCACTTCGACATACCCGAGAATCCTCAGGCCCCAATCCGAATACCGGGAAATGAGCTCACCCATCTCGTGGGCCTTGGGGCTGGTACCTACGATCAGGATGTTGCGGCGGACACGCGACGGATGAGATCGGCTCCGGCCGTGCAAAGCGACCGCAGCCCTGGCACCGCACAGAAATGCTGCCTGGTAGAACACAAAGAGCGCGATCAGGGGCCGGCTCATGACGAGCTTCAGAGCAAAGGACAGGAAGCCGAGGAACAAACCAAGCAGGGAGGCCGAGGCAACCACGATGCCGAGCTTCTCCCACCCGGATCGCTTGATCGTAAGGCGATAGAGGCCCAGCGCTTTCGCCACGATCGCCCACCAGACGATCCCGATGGAAACAAGCCAGGCGTACTCGCGTAGTGACAGGAGCTCGGGGTTGAGCAGGCGGCCGACAGGCTCGGGCACGAGGTGATCCATGTGCAGCCGCGTGGCATAGGCGACAGCGAAAGCCAGGATCGTGAGCGCGATATCAGTGCAGAACTGGACGAGGGTAAAGAGCCTGGCGTGTTCTCTGAACATCGAAAAATTCCGCTGAAAAGTAACCTATTATACCAACGCGGCACCCCCGTTGACCTCTTCAATTCCGAAAGATGGAACAAAAGCGGCTCCGACAGGTTCTCAAACACCGGAGAAACGATGGTCTGTGAGGGACCTGTAAAGGAGATGCGATGCGCGTGTGTCAGATGAAGTGGTGGATGCTGCTGGCTGGAATCTTCGCGACCCGACTCGCAATGCCCCAGTCAATTGAAGGG
>JAFNAH010000592.1 GCA_017860075.1 Acidobacteriota bacterium
GGACAGCGATCAGGGTTGGACTTGCCTGTAGCGGAAGCAATGGACCATGTGATCGTTCACCATGCCGGTTGCCTGCAAATGGGCATAGACGATTGTCGACCCTGTGAACTTGAAGCCGCGGCTCTTTAAATCCTTGCTAATCCTGTCGGAGAGCGGCGTCCGCGCCGGCAGCTCCGACAGAGTGCGGAATCGGTTCCGGATCGGTTTGCCCTCCACGAAGCCCCAGATATACCTGTCGAAACTGCCGAATTCCTTCTGTACCTCGAGGAACCTCCGCGCGTTGTTTATTGCCGCTTCAATCTTGAGGCGGTTGCGGATTATCCCCGGATCTTGGAGGAGTCGTTGAACGTCCCGGGTGCCATAGCCTGCAACGCGCCTGGCGTCGAAACCGCTGAAGGCTTTCCGGAAGTTCTCTCGTTTGCGCAGGATCGTGGCCCAGCTCAATCCTGCCTGCATCCCTTCGAGCACCAGAAACTCGAACAGCCCGCGATCGTCATGCAGCGGCACTCCCCACTCTGTATCGTGGTACGCGATCATGAGAGGATCGTTTCCTCCCCAGCATCTCTTCTTCGCTTTCATGATCTCGGTTTGCCCTCCGCCACACCATAGTAGACGTCGACCGGGACAGCCACTCGGGAACGCACGGTACTTGCGATCTGATCCAGCTCGGCATTCGAAAGGGCGGCGACGAAAGACTCGGCGGGACCGCGCGCGATCGAATAGACCTGGATCATCTTGAGCCGGCCGCCTGCCTCCAGAAGCCGATTGAGTCGCCCGCAATAGGCCTCGATCTCCTCGAGCCGAGGCGTTTGGCCGTGGATGCTGCAGAAGAGAGACTGGATAACGACGGGCCGCGAACGAGCCGCATCGAGGATGTTCTCGAGAACTCTCTCCAGCGTGATGTGCGACCGGTTTACCAGCTGGAAGAATTCTTCCGTTCCCGCGTCCAGCTTGGCCCAGATCTCGCCATTATTCTGATCGATCAGCGCCAGGGCATGGCGGACGGCCGGTTTTGCCAGGTAGGCGCCGTCCGTGATCAGGATAAGCTTCGCATCGGTAATCGCGAAACGATTACGTGCATCGGCGGCAACGCGAATAGCCTGCTCGAGATGGGGATATGTCGTCGGCTCGCCGTCTCCGGAAAAGGCGATGTCGCGGACGATGCGCTGTTCCGGGGGAAGAGCGCTGAATGGGGCAGCCTCGAAAAGGGAGCCGTCGCGATGCGCCTCCAGCACCCGATCCAGTTCCGCGGCGAGCACCTGAAGGTCGACCTTCCTGACTGCAGGAGGCTCGCGACGGTTGACCTGGCAATAGATGCAGTCAAAATTGCAGGCCTTATCGGGGTTCAGGTTCATGCCGACGGAGATCCCGCCGCTTCTGCGTGACACGACGGCATAGACATAGCGATTGTCGCGCCACCGCCGCTCATGGCGCTGCCATGCCTGCCGCATCGTTTCACCCGGTTGATTCATATCCATGCCTACCCCGTTCGGCACAAATTCTGACACCACCGAAAATATTACATGATGCGTGGCTCGTGGCGGTTCTCACTTGCCGAGCCAGGCCTCGTAGGCTTCCAGTACAGTGCGCCCCCGATAGATGACCGTCTTGGCAGCGACCGATCTGTCGTCGCGCGTCAGAGCAGGTGCGGGCGTTCCGGGCGCTTCAGGGTAATACTCGAACTTGAGCTCCACGGGGCCATCGATCTTCCAGGCGCTAAAGTCGCGGATCCGTTCGACGGCCCGACGCGCCGCGGCGCGGATTCTGGCGCACGCCTCCGGGTGTGAAAGGCTGAGCGATGAGGCTTTGCCGGCAAGTCTCTTCACCGCGACAGTCTCTGCTTTGGGTTGCATGGCCAGCATCTCCCTGCAGGCCGCCTCATCCCCGGAGAGCATGATGACAGGGATGCCGAAATATCCCGCGATGGCTGCCATCTGGCCCATTTCACCGACCGGTTTGCCGTTGAGATATATCCCCTGGACCGAGAAGCTCTGCGAGTGGGACAGGATTCCGTCTTTTGTTCCTGCCATGGCGTGCTGGCCGATGAAGATAACGCCGTCGTAACGCCGATCTTCCAGGTAGTAGTTTGCCGGCGTTGGCTTGCCTTGGATGAGCTTGGCCTTCCGTCGGCCGCGAGGATCGAGCCGGCAAACATCAACAGCAAAGCCAGTGACTTCATCGAGCACCTCCTCTCCTGCCATTCAATCACGGATTCTGTGTCAGGTCTTTTGAATTCGGTTTTCGGGACAACGGCCGGCGGATGTTGTACCTTGGTGCCGGACGCGAAAACCGAATTCAGAAGTCCCGGCACGCAGGAGGTGAACGATGAGGAGAGGAAGGACGCTTGCAGGCACCATGGTAATGTTGTTCCAGGCGACACTTGTTTGCGCCGGCCCCGGTACCGTTGAATATGGGCCGGACCAGTTGGCCGCGCGCGCCGCGGCTCCCGGTCATCCGCGGCTGTTCATTAGACAGGCTGATGTCGAGCGGTTGCGGCGCGTGATCCTCACTTCTCACCGGGCGAAATGGGAAAAACTGAAAGCGGCTGTGGACGCCGGTCTGAATGACGAGCCGCCTGAGTACAAGCCCCCCGAAGTTGGTGGGGACTCGACGCGGCCCGGTACGCTCAACGATGAGATGCTCTGGCAGCGCGTATACGGATACAAGCTGCCCGGCATGGCGCTGGTTGCCTTGCTGGACAACGATCCGAAGTATTTCGCTCTGGTCCGCAAGTGGGCACTGAAGCCCGGGACCTACCCCCTCTGGGGCGCGGGCATCTATGAAAACACGGGCCTGGCGGCCAAGCACCAGCTGGTCGGGATTTCGGTTGCGTACGACTGGCTCTACTCGAAATGGCCGGATCAGGACCGTGTGACGTTGCTCAAGACGTTGCGGGAACATGGCCGGACGCTTTACGAAGCCGCCGAAGGAATCAACGACCGGGGCTGGTGGAAGGATACGTGGCGGCAGAATCACGCCTGGAATGGTTACCAGGCGCTAGCCATCACGGCGCTGGCACTCGC
>JAFNAH010000593.1 GCA_017860075.1 Acidobacteriota bacterium
CAACGGCTGGGCGCTTGTAGTCCGGGCCCACGGCGCACCCCGCTAATAAAACAACCATAAGAAGGATGATCGCTTTCTTCATAGCATACTCTCTCCTCAGAAATATGTCTGTAATTTAGACCCTGGACCCCAGACTTTGGACACCAGACTTTTCGTTGTTGGAAAAAAAGTCCCTGGCGATGGCCTCGCGGCCTTCGTCGCCCCTATATACCAAGCACTATTTCATCTGTTATCTGTGGCAGCTTCATATTTTCATGATCTCCAGCGTTTCTTCCTCACAGTCTGAAGTCTGTAGTCTAATGTCTACTGTCCGGCTCACCGAGAACAGGTGTTCCCTTGTGTGGCTCCTCCCCGCCCTTTGGCTTGCGGTGGGCGAGCTTTTCGACGAGGTAGAACGTCGCCGGGATGATGAAGATGGCAATACAGGTGGCGGTCAGCATGCCGCCGATGACCGCCGTCCCCATCACCTTGCGGGCGACCGCGCCTGAACCCGAGGCAATGGCAAGAGGCACACACCCCAGGATAAAGGCAAAGGACGTCATCATCAGGATCGGACGGAGGCGCAGCCGGGCGCCCTCCAGCGCCGCCTCGGCAATCCCCTTGCCCTTCTCGTACTCGACCTTGGCAAACTCCACAATCAGGATGGCGTTTTTGGCCGCGAGCCCGATGAGCATGACCAGGCCGATCTGGGCATAGAGGTTCAATTCCATGTTTCGGATCAGGATGAAAGCAAATGCCCCGAACACGGCGATGGGCGTTCCGAGAAGCACGCCGAAGGGGAGCGACCAGCTCTCGTACTGGGCCGCGAGGATCAGGAAGACGAAAAGCAGCGACATCCCGAAGATGACGGAGATAGGCACGCCCTCACTGGCCTTCTTCTCCTGGTAGGACATCCCGATGTAATCATACCCCATCTCCTGGGGCATGTTTTGTCGAAACACCTCTTCCAGGGCTTTCATCGCCTGCAGCGAACTGTAGCCCGGAGCTGCGGATGCATTGATCTGGGCCGAACGATAGAGGTTATAACGCATGGTGAACTCAGGCCCGGAGCGCTGATCGAAGCTCGTCAGCGCCGAGAGGGGCACCGTATCGCCCTTGCTGTTGCGCACGTAAAACTGCCCGAGCTGCTGGGCCTGCGTCCGGTATTCGCCCTCGGCCTGCACATACACCTGCCACTGCCTGCCAAACCGATTGAAGTAGTTGACAAAATAAGCGCCCATGAAGGTCTGCAGCGTTTTGTACACGTCGCTGAGCTCCACCCCCTGCTTCAGCACCTTGTCGCGATCCACGTTGACGAAGGTCTGAGGCACCGTGGGAGTGAAGGTGGTGGTAACCCGGGCCAGCTCGGGACGCTTGCGCGCCTCGGCCAGGAACTTCTGCGTGTTCTGCCACAGGAATGCGATGTCCTTACCCGCCCGGTCCTCGACCACCATGGTCACACCCCCGGCCGTTCCGATACCCGGAATGGCCGGGGGAGAGAAGGCGAAGGCTACCCCCTGGGGCAGTTTCCCGAACTCCTGGTTCAGGTGGGCCATGATGGCCTCGTACTTCTCCTCGGGTTTTTTCCTCTCCTCCCAGGGTTTGAGCGTGATGAAGAAAAACCCGCTGTAGGTGTTGGTGACGCCGCTCAACATGCTGTAACCTGTTATCGCCGTGCAGAACTCGACGCCCGGCGTCGCCATGACGACCTTTTCCATCTGCTTCACCGCAGCCTCGGTCCGCTGCAGGGAGGCTGCATCCGGCAGCTGAACGCCGGCATACATGTAGCCCTGGTCCTCCTCCGGCAGGAAGCCCCCCGGCACCCTGCCCCCGATCACGCCCGTACCCACGGCCATGGCCACCAGCAGCGCGAGACTGATCGCCAGTTTTCGGATGGCCGCGCCGCAGACGCGCACGTAACCGTTCGTCGCCGTTCCGAAGACACGGTTAAACCAGCCATAGAACTTGGACAGAGGTCCGCGTCCTGCCTTCTTGGGCTTAAGGATCATGGCGGAGAGCGCCGGGCTCAAGGTGAGTGCGTTAAAGGCGGAGATCAGCACCGATATGGCAATGGTGACAGCGAACTGCGAAAAAAGCCGGCCGGTGATCCCCGGGATGAAGATGCTCGGCAGAAAGACGGCTGAAAGGACAAGCGCAATGGCGACGACCGGCCCGGAGACCTCTTCCAACGCCTTCGCGGTCGCCTCCTTGGGCGACAGGCCTTTCTCAATATGGTGTTCGACCGCCTCCACCACGACGATGGCGTCGTCAACAACGAGACCGATGGCAAGCACCAGCCCCATGAGGGCGATGGTGTTAATACTGAATCCCAGAAGCGGGAACACGGCGAAGGTGGCGATGAGCGACACCGGGACGGCCAGTGCCGGAATGAGCGTGGCACGCCATCCCTGGAGGAAGATGAAGACGACGATAATGACCAGGAACATCGCCTCGTAAAGGGTTTTAAGCACTTCCTTGATACCCTCGCGCACGGCTTGAGTGGTATCGAGGGAAACCTCATACTCCAGGTCCGGCGGAAAGGACTGCTTGGCCTGTTCCATCATTTTCTTCACGCCGTCGACTCGATTTCTTCACCGTGACCCCGTAATCACGGACCTCCTGGGGCAGCTTGGAATCGGCCTGGCTCTTCCGTATCTGCGCGAGCACCTGGTCGATGTTCGGGTCGGTCTTGACATCGAAGTTCGTGTACAGTTTCAGTTCCCCGTTATTGGCATTGAGCGAATACATGTAGTTCAGGTTGTCGACGCCGCTCATCTCCTGTTCGATCGGGGTCGCGACCGACTGCTCTACCGTCTGCGCGTCCGCGCCGACGTACGTGGTGTTGATGACGATTTCCGGAGGAACGATGTTGGGATACTGGGCAATCGGCAGACCGAGGATGGCCACGACACCCACGATGACCATGACAATGGCGATGACAATGGCGACGATCGGCCGGTTGATAAAAAACTTAGCCATGGCGGTTTACCTCTTTTCCGGTTTGGACTGGGGTTTGGCTTCAGGTTTCGCTTCCGGCCTTGCGTCGGGTTTCTGGGCCGCCCCGGGATCTGCTGGGGCCTCCCTGACAAAAGGCTTCGGGCTTACCACCATGCCTTCCCGGACCTTCTGGGTTCCTTCTGCAACCACCTTCTCCCCTACCTGCAGCCCTTCGACGACCCAGAGCTCCCCGAACCTCTCCCCAACCTTGACCGGTTTGATCGACACCTTGCCATCGGGGTTCACCACCGCCACCAGGTACCTCCCCTGGATCTCGGTCACAGCCCGTTGTGGGATAAGCGGCGCATTCTTCCGGATCCCCATCTCCGCACGGATCCGGCTGAACATCCCGGGCCTGAGCAGGTTCTTGGGGTTCGGAAAAAGAGAAGCGACCCGGATGGTGCCGGTCCGCACATCCACCTGCCGATCCGCAAAGGCAATTTCGCCCTTGTAGGGATAGGTGGTTCCGTCGGAGAGAATGAGGGTGAGCACTGCCTTGCCCACCTCCCTCGGCCCCTTCTCCATGGCCTGAATGTACTCCTTCTCGCTCAAAGAAGCGTAGCACTTGATCGGGTTGATAGTGGAAACCGTCGTCAATTCCTCTACCGACCCGGGTCCCACCAGGTTCCCGATCTGGGCTTTGGCGATTCCGGCGAACCCATCCACCGGAGAAACAATCTTGCTGAAACCGAGGTTTAATTCCGCCTTTTCGACGTTG
>JAFNAH010000106.1 GCA_017860075.1 Acidobacteriota bacterium
GTGAAGGTGGCCGCGGTCGAACAGGGATCGGAGACCCGGTGCCAGGTAAGCATCTTCCTCAATGTCTTTGACGTGCACGTAAACAGAGCGCCTATCGAAGGTGAACTGGAAAAGCTGGAGTACCGCCGCGGCCGATTCAAGGTGGCGTCCAAGGACGAGGCGTCCCGTGTGAACGAGCAGAATGTCCTGACCATCCGCGGTCCCGACGCCACGCTTGTCATGAAGCAGATTGCTGGGTTGATCGCGCGCCGCGTGGTATGCTGGAAAAAGGCAGGGCAGAAAATGGAGCGCGGAGAAGTCATCGGTCTCATCCGGTTCGGTTCGCGCGTCGACCTGCTGCTTCCCGAAAACGCCAGTGTCCTGGTGTGCGTCGGAGATCGAGTCAAGGGCGGCAGTTCTGTGATTGCGGAGCTCAAATGATTGACGGTTCTGACAGTCTGCAGGACAAAGCCCAGGGCGCCCCGCGGCGCCGGTTGGGACGCAGCATCTACATACTCCCGAGCCTCTTCACTGTCGGCAACATCTTCTGCGGCTACTACGCGATCATGTCCACGATGAACGGCCATTATGATGCGGCCGCACAGGCCATAGGCATCGCCATCATTCTGGACATGCTGGACGGGCGGATTGCCAGGATGGCGAACGCGACCAGCGGATTCGGCCTCCAGCTGGATTCGCTCGCGGACCTGGTCTCTTTCGGCATTGCGCCTTCGGTTCTGGCGTTCGTCTGGGGATTCCATCCGGTCAATCAACGCCTGGGCTGGATTGCCGCGTTTACGTTTTTGATCTGCGGGGCCATGCGCCTGGCTCGCTTCAACGTTCAGGCCGGGAATCTCAAGCACTTCGTCGGCATGCCGATACCGGCCGCAGGGGGAGCCATCGCGGCCACGGTGCACTTCTTCCAGGCTCCGATCGATGACAGCATCGCGGGCACGGCGATGGTCGGGGTAGTCTTCCTGCTTGCGTTCCTTATGGTCAGCACGATCCGATACCCGAGTCTCAAGCAGCTGACTCTCGGGCGCAAATCCCACCTGACGATTCTGCTGATCGCGCTGCTCGTTGCGCTCGTCTACAACTACTCGCGGTGGACGCTGCTGACAATTGCGGTCGCCTACTCCCTGTCCGGAATCGGCGGCAGGCTGTTCAGCCTTCTGCGCCACCGGAAGGCGGGGAGCGAAGCCCCGGTTGTCGAGCTGAGGCCTCGATGATCCGACGGGCAATCCTCAGTGGAACGGGCCCGGGAAATACGGTGAGAACGGAACGCACACGCACATCGCAGGGAGCCCTGCGTGCGCTCACCGGCGCTGGCCATCAAGGGTCCGCACGGTTCGTCCTGGCCTGCCTTCCCGTTGCTTTCGCGCTTGCGGCCGGCGGGTGCTCCACCCTGCATGTCCCCGCGACCGTCCCGGATTTCAGCGCAGCAGGGTCCTTCCATGCGGAGGTCGATGGAATCACGCTCCGCGCCACGCCGATCGTCGGGAAGGAGAGTTACGGCGAACTTTTCGACGATGATCTTCCCCAGTTCGGCATCATCGCGATCTGGGCGACGTTGGAGAACCACAGCAAGAAGACGGTCGCGGTCGATCCGCAGAAGTGGCACCTGCTGGCTGCGAGCCGACGCTGTCCGGTCCTCCCGGTGAACAAAATGGTGGATCGTTACTATCGCGAGCGCAGGATTCGCTTTTACACAGTCCGGGCCGACGAGAGGACCCGCGAGAAGCTCCGGAGTCTCAGTCTGCAAGGTGGAGGACTTGCCCCCGGCTCCTCGGCAGAAGGCTTTGTGTTTTTCCGCATCGACGGCTCGGCGCCGCCGTCGTGGAACCACGATGCCATGCTGATGGCAAGAGGGATCAAACTCGGCGGTGAGCGGAAGCTGGACATGCAGTTGCCCCTTTATGCCCATCCTTGAGGCGGAAGCCGTCGTCCTTCGAAGCTATTCGCTGTCGGACGCCGATCGCATCGTTGTGCTTGCCACGCGGGAATACGGGAAAGTGCGGGTCGTAGGGCAGGGAGTCAAGAAACCCAAGAGCCGCATGGCAGGGTGCCTGGAACCACTGACGCATATCCGGGCGAAATTCTTCCTGCGCGAAGGTGCGGAGCTCTGGCGCCTCCGTCAGTGCGAGGGCATCCACTCCTACCTGGGATCGAAACTCTCGCTCCGGCAATTCTACGGGTTCAGCTATATTGCTGAGCTTGTCCATGAATACCTCGAGGACCACAACCCGAATCCGCCGCTTTTTCGCCTCCTTCTCTCAGTCCTCGCAACAGGCGAAGAGCGCGGCTGCAGTGAGGCCCTCGTCCGTTACTTCGAGCTGTGGCTGCTGAGGCTGTGCGGCCTGTTGCCCGATTACCGTTCCTGTTCAAACTGCGGGAGGGTTGTCGTGCAGACCGGCTTCTACGCAGCCGCGGAGCGCGGGGAAGGCTGCTGCGAGGATTGTGCGGGCGGCAAGGGCCTCAGGATCAGACCCGCGGCAGCGAAGTTCCTGCAGTCTTACCAGCACATGTCGCCGCTCGAATTCGCCGAGGCTCCGGGCTATGCGCCAGCGGCCCCCGATCTCGAGAAACTCACTCTCAGGCTTATTGAACGGAGCCTCGAGAAGACACTGAAGTCCTATTCCCATCTCCGGCAGACATGGCGGGAGGATGGCACACAGGCCGGTTGAGTCCAGCCAGATCCGGAGGCCTGGCCTCCCGCAACGGTCGAACCTGATGTGTTCCCCGGCGGGCGAATCATCCCTGGAAACCCACCCGGGGGCAGGGAAGCGGTCTAAAACAAAAGGCGGGGCGCGGCCTACTTCCGCGCCTTGCCCTTCTTAGCCGTCTTCTTCGCAGGTTTCGCGGCCCTTTTCGCCTTTTTCACGGTCTTCGGCGCAGTCCTGGCCGCGGCCTTCACCACTGCCTTTGCAGCGGGTTTCCGCGCGGCCGGCTTCTTTGCCGCGGCCGCGTCTTCGACCGCCACCTGGGCAGCTGCGAGACGCGAGATTGGCACACGGAAGGGGGAACAGGAGACGTAATCCATGCCGACCCGGTGGCAGAACTTCACCGAGGTGGCATCACCTCCGTGCTCACCGCAGATGCCGACTTTGAGCTTCGGCCGCGTTGCACGCCCGCGCTCGATGCCGATCTTGATGAGTTCGCCGATCCCCTCCTGGTCGATCGTCTGGAACGGATCGTCAGGCAGGATCTTGTTCGTGAGGTAATCGGGCAGGAAACTCCCGATGTCGTCGCGCGAAAACCCAAATCCCATCTGAGTCAGGTCGTTGGTGCCGTAGCTGAAGAACTCGGCGACCTCCGCCATCCTTCCGGCCGTCAGCGCTGCGCGCGGGATCTCGATCATCGTGCCGTAGAGGTGGGGAATCGACTTCAGGCCGAGCTTGCTGCAGACCTCGGCATAGACCCGGTCGACGATCGCCTTCTGGTGAACCAGTTCGGTCGTCGCGGCCGTCACCGGGATCATGATTTCGGGAAAAGCCTTCTTTCCCTCCTTGAGCAGTTCGCCGGCTGCCTCCAGGATGGCACGGATCTGCATCTCCGACACCTCCGGGTAGGTGATGCCGAGCCGCACCCCGCGGTGACCGAGCATGGGATTGGTCTCGCTGAGTCCGTCGCCTCGTTTTCGCGCCTCCTCGACGGGGATGTTAAGCTCGGCGGCCAGGGCTGCGAGCCTGTCCTCGCTGTGCGGCACGAACTCGTGCAGAGGAGGATCAAGCAGCCTGATGGTGATCGGGAGGCCGTTGAGGACCTCCATCGTCGCTTTGACATCCTTCTTGACGTAAACGGAAAGCTCGGCGAGGGCCGCTTTTCGCTCCGCCAGGGTCTTGCTCATGATCATCTTGCGCAGGAGGAACAGCGGTTTGTCGCTTCCTTCGCCGTAGAACATGTGCTCGGTCCGGAACAGCCCGATCCCTTCGGCGCCGAACTGGACGGCTCGCCGGGTGTCTTTCGGCGTGTCCGCGTTCGTCCTGATCTTGAGCTTGCGGAGCTTGTCGCAAAGCACCATGAGATCCCTGTAGGACTGGTTGTGTTCGAGGTCGACGTCAACCAGGGGCATGCTTCCCTTGTAGACGAGACCCTTGGTGCCGTTCAGGGAGACCCAGTCGCCCTCGCGGACGGTTTCCCCGCCCCTGGTCTTGAAGTGATCGTCTTCGACCTCGATGTCGGAGCAGCCCACGACGCAGCACTTGCCCCAGCCTCGGGCAACCAGCGCAGCGTGCGAGGTCATGCCGCCCTTGGAGGTCAGAATGGCCTGGGACTTGTGCATGCCGTCGACGTCTTCAGGGGAGGTCTCCTCGCGAACGAGGATCACTTTCTCGCCTCGGGAGGCCCACTCGACCGCAGCCTGCGACGTAAATACCACGCGGCCTTTGGCGCCTCCGGGGCCGGCGGGAAGGCCCTTGGCAATCGCCGCCGTGGTTCGCTCAGCCAGGGGGTCCAGCATGGGCAGCAGCAGCTCCACAAGCTGGTTCGGTCCCACTCGCATCACCGCGGTCTTCGCGTCGATGAGGCCCTCACGGTGCATTTCGGTCGCCATGCGCACGGCGGCCACACCGTTGCGCTTGCCGATGCGGCACTGGAGCATGTACAGGACGCCTTCCTCGATGGTGAACTCGATGTCCTGCATGTCCTTGTAATGCCGTTCGAGGCGCTTCTGGAACCCGTAGAGCTGCTGGTAGAGCGCGGGCATGGTCTGCTCGAGCGTCGGCAGGTGCTTGCTCTGGTCGTTCTTGGAGTACTCATTGATCGGCGCGGGCGTGCGGATGCCTGCCACTACGTCCTCACCCTGCGCGTTGATCAGGTACTCCCCGTAAAACTGGTTCTCTCCTGTGCCGGGATTGCGCGTGAAGGCTACCCCGGTCGCCGAGGTTTCTCCCATGTTGCCGAAGACCATGGACTGGACCGTAACAGCGGTGCCCCATTCATCCGGGATCCTCTCGATGCGACGGTACTCGACCGCGCGTTTTCCGTTCCAGCTCTGGAACACGGCTCCGATCCCGCCCCACAGCTGCTCCTGGGGATCGTCCGGGAACGATTTGCCGAGGACCTTTTTCACGATCTCCTTGAATTCAGACACGATGACCTGAAGGTCTTCCGTGGTCAGTTCCGTGTCTCCCTTGTATCCTTTTTCGTGCTTGTACTCGTCCAGACGCTCGTCGAGGACCTTGCGGATTCCCTTGCCGTCCCTGGGCTCGATGCCGGCAGCTTTCTCCATCACCACGTCGGCGTACATCATAATCAGCCTGCGGTAGGCGTCCCACGCGAACCGGGAGCTGCCTGCTTTCTCGATCAGGCCGTGGATGGTGTGCTCGTTCAGCCCGACGTTCAGCACTGTCTCCATCATGCCGGGCATCGAACGACGGGCGCCCGAACGCACCGACACCAGCAGCGGATTCGCCGGATCACCGAACTTCTTGTTCATCAGTCTTTCGGTCTGCGCCATCGCCGCATTCACCTCCGCGCGCAGTTCTCTCGGGTACGAGCGGTGGTGCTTGTAGTAATGGGTGCAGACCTCGGTGGTAATGGTGAAGCCCGGCGGCACCGGCAGCCGCAAGCCGGGATGTCCTGCCATCTCGGCCAGGTTGGCACCCTTCCCGCCGAGAAGTTCCTTCATGGATTCATTGCCGTCGGCTTTTCCGCCGCCGAAGAAATAAACGTATTTGGCCATCGATGGTCCTCCGAAGCAGAGTGTCTGAAATGAGAAAGCTCAACGATTAAAACCACATATCCTACTAGAGGTCGCCCTGCGCATCAAGCCACTTTGGCGCCGGGCCTGTGATTCAGACACTGGCAACCGGATGACGGGCGGGCCGGGCAATCTGTGTCTGCAGCACAGAGGCTGTTCAACCCCTTCAGGGTTGATGCTCGAGGC
>JAFNAH010000107.1 GCA_017860075.1 Acidobacteriota bacterium
CGACGGACCGGCCGCTTGACCCTCTGCGGCTTCGCGCTTTGCCGGCCGTCAGGCCGGAGAGACGCCGAACTCACGCAGGTACCCGCTGATCACCTTGGCAAAGTGAGGGAAGGCCACTTCCGGGTCCTGGAGTTCCGGGATCCACATCTTTTCCCACTCGAATCCGTAGATGCCGCGATAGTGGCCCTTTGCGAGGACCCCGACGATATCCTTCACAGGCACCTTTCCATCTCCTGTCAGTACGTATTTGTCGCCGGAATCGTCCGGGACCGAGTCCTTGAGGTGCACATGCCGCACATAGGGACCGAGCGCCTTGAAGGTTTCGGCCGGCGACTCTTTTCCCGCGACGCAGGTGTGATGCGTGTCCCATAGCACGCCGACACCGGGCGACTTGGCCTTCTTGACCATTTCCAGGATCGTGGCCGAGTGCGGAAAATCGCCGTGCGTCTCCAGCACGACGGTCACGCCGCTTCCCTTGGCGTAGCCGCCCAGTTCGTGCAGACCGTCGGCGATGCGAGCGATCGTCGTCTCATGGGCCTCACCCTGAACCCACTTGTCGCCGAAAACGCGGACACAAGGGCTCTTCAACTGCCGTGCCAGGTCTATGAAGCGCTTCGCTTCGTCCAGCTGATCCTTGCGCTCGGCCTGGTCGGGTATGTGCAGGTTCGCCGAAGCGCCGAGGTTCGCGATTCTCAGGCCGAGAGCCGCAAGATCGGCGAGGCTTGCGCTGATGCGACCAGCGCTGAACTCAGGACACTTTGTGAGGTCCATCTGGCCCTGCAGACCCCTCAGTTCAATCGCCGCAAATCCCCACTCGGCGGCATGGTTCAGGATTGTCTTCCAATCCCATTTGGGGCACCCGAGCGTGGAAAAACCGACAGGATAGCGCTTTGGAGCCGTTCGTGCCCTGAGCACTCCGGGCGCCGCCAGTACGCACCCAACCGACTTCATCATTTCCCTGCGTGTTCGTTCCATGGCAATCTCCATTTCCTGGAATAATCGAAACCGCTGAAAAGCGTGACTTCTTCGGGGTCGGAATCGGTCGTGAGCTAACTTCGATCCCGATGCTGTCTGCGCCCCATCATTCGAATGCCGATAGCGATTGCGGCCCCGATTCCGATGCCGACACCGAGCGCCCTTTGCGCTGGTCGGTCGATCCCCTTATCTCTCCGCTCTCTGCTCCCGGCTTAGCCTTAGCGCCGTCGTCGTAACCCAGTACTTGGCGAGCATGTTGGGCTTCTCCCAGGCCGGCATGGACGCAGGGTTCTTCAGGTATGACAGGAACCTCTCCGTCACCTGGGCGAAATGCGGTTCGTGCCCGACCCGGTACCTGTCTGGGATGTCGATGCGGAACTCCTTTCCGGCATCGCTGAGTCCGACTCCGGCGTAGTCCTTCTTCACTTCGTCGATCCATCGCCCCAATGCACGGGCCAGGCTCTCCCTGTCCGATGGATCGTTCGGGATCACGAAAAGCTCGGGTCTGTACTTTTCCTCTTTACCCTGGCGAATCTCTATGCGGGAGCGACTTCCTCTGAACCAGGCGAAGTGAGTGTCGCCCGTACCCGGTGGCGCCTCGTACCTCCAGAGAACGTCAAGTTTGACGTGCACTCCCCGGAGTGCGTAAGAAACCTGGCCGTTGCAGTAGTAGTCCAGTTTGGCGTCGTGCACGTGCGGGAGCAGATACGACGGGAAGTCGGCCTCGCCCGTGACCTTCTGAAACTCCTCCTTTGTGAGGGCTGTCGGCCAGTGTTTCGCGGACAGCACCTGCACGTCTTTTCGGAAGTCGATCGGTTGCTCAGGGAACAGTTCCCATTGCACCATGTCAACCAGGTGCGTACCCACGTCGGGAACCGCCTCCCCCTGCTGATCCACGTCGAAAAACCACGCCGGCCTGCGGTTCGGCAAACCCGCGACCATCTTGAGCAGGTGATGCACACTCTCCATGTAGACCGCCGGATCGGACGCAGAGCCAGGAAGGATGGTACCGAACACTTCCCTGTCACCGATCAGCAGTTTCTGAAGGATGGTAGTGATCTCGTACCGTTCGGTCATGATGTCGTAGGCAACGAGCCTGTTCCCCGCGGCGGTCTCGAGCGCCGATTCCAGCTTGGGAAAATCGGTCGGGTCGATGATCCATGGCTTGTCCGAGAGCACGTTCAGGCCGGCTTCCACGGATGCCTTGATCTTGTCGATTTTGCCCCGGTTCCTGCCCGAGATCACGACGACATTTCCCGGCTTCTCCTTCAACATCCGGTCGAGGGAGTCGGGCCCGGCGTGGATCTCGAGCTGCCAGGAGGTCGGGTTGCCCTTGCGTGTGTTGAAGCCCACGATCCGGTTTAGGTGTTCGATCAGGTCTGATCCGAGCGGCGCGTAGACATCGACGCGCGCCGCGACATTCGGATACATCTCCTTCTGCACCAGGGCAGCATGAAAGTGGCCGGGGTCGAGTGTCATGAAGCGGACTTCCATGGCGGCACTCCCTCGTTCTGGTGATGGAACGGAAAGCGTGGTCCCGATGAATATGCAGCCGACAAGGAACGCCGCTGCGGTGGCTGGAACGGTCCTTCTCGCCATGTGTCTCCTCCCAGGAATGGACTGATACTATAAACGTTTGCGGCCGCACAGGAGAGAAAAACCTTGCGTGCCCGGCGCACTTTGCGTCTCCGTGGTTCCGGAGAGCGCATTAGAACAGGCCGAGCTGAAGCCTGGCTGCCTCGGTCATCATCCCCGGATTCCAAGGCGGGTCCCAGACGAGCTCCGTCCGCGCCGAAGTCACACCCGGGATCGAGAGGACCTTGTACTCGACTTCAGGCGGGAGAGAGCCCGCCACAGGGCACATAGGGGAGGTAAGGGTCATGCGTACGACGACATCGCCGGCAGGGCTCACATCGATTCCATAGATCAGTCCCAGTTCGTAGATGTTTACGGGGATCTCAGGATCGTAGACAGTGCGCAGCACCTCGATCACCTTCTCCTCGATGCTGCCTTCCGGCTGCGCCGGCGGCTGGCGTGGGTCAGCCCCATCGGTAGTCGCCTTGCTTCCATTGCGGTTGAAGATCCCCATGGTTCTACTCCGTGGCCACTCTCTCCAGGCTTCCCTGGAGAGCAGCGCGCAGCGTATGCCATGCCAGGACCGCGCATTTCACCCGGACAGGGTACTCGCGCACGCCCGAGAAAACAGCCAGCTTGCCGAGGCTCGCGGAATCCGGCATGGATTTGCCGGTAACGAGGTCGTGAAACTTTTCGAATAGCGCCTCCGATTCCGCTTCGGTCTTGCCCTTGAGCATCTCGGTCATGAGGGATGCTGAAGCAGTGGAGATGGCACACCCGGACCCTTCGAAACCGGCATCCCGGACGATGCCGTCCTCGACCCGCAGATACAGCTGGATCTTGTCGCCGCACAACGGATTGAAGCCCTCGGCGTGACGGTTGGCATCTTCCAGCTTGTGGAAGTTCCTCGGCCGCTTGTGGTGGTCCAGAATCACTTCCTGGTACAGTTCGCGCAGATCAGACATCAGTTGAAAACCTCGGCCACCCTTCGGAGGCCGGCTGCCAGGGTGTCGAGTTCCTCCCTGGTGTTATAGAGCGCCAAAGAGGCACGTGCCGTTGCCGGAATCCGGAAGAAGTCCATCACGGGCTGCGCACAATGGTGCCCGGTGCGAATGGCGATCCCTTCCTGATCCAGGATTGTTCCGACATCGTGCGGGTGCACGCCCTCGAGGGTGAAGGAAAGTACACTCGTTTTCCCGGGCGCCGTCCCGATGATCCGAACCCCAGGCACAGCCTGGAGCACCTTTGTTCCATACTCCAGTAGCGCATGCTCATGTTCCGCTATCCGGTCAACACCCAAGGACTCGAGGTAGTCAACGGCCGCACCAAGTCCGATCACGCCGGCTATATCCGGGGTGCCGGCTTCGAACTTGTGCGGCAGCTTTGCGTAGATTGTCTTTTCGAACGTGACGGATGTGATCATGTCTCCGCCAGCCTGGTATGGGGGCATGGATTCCAGCCACCTCTCCTTGCCGTAGAGGACGCCGATGCCGGTCGGCCCGTACATCTTGTGTCCCGAGAAGGCATAGAAGTCACAGTCGAGCGCCTGGACATCGACGCGCAGGTGTTGAACGGCCTGCGCACCATCGATGAGAACAGGGGTGCCGTTCCTGTGAGCCATCTCCACGATGTGCCTCACAGGATTCACCGTCCCGAGCGCATTCGACACGTGCGTGACCGCCACGAGGCTTGTCCGTGGGTTCAGGAGCTTTTCGTACTCCTCGACGAGCAGTTCGCCGGCGAGGTTGATGGGTACCACGCGCAGTCGCGCGCCTCGCTCTTCGCAGACCACCTGCCAGGGTACGATGTTCGAGTGGTGCTCCATGCCGGTGATCAGGATCTCGTCGCCCGGCTTCACATGCGCTTTGCCGAACGAACTCGCCACCAGGTTGATCGCTTCAGTTGCGCCCCGGACAAACACGATTTCCCTGTCATCGCGGGCATTGATGAACCGGCGGAGCCTGCTGCGCGCACTCTCGTAATTGGCGGTGGCGCGCTCGCTGAGTAGATGAACCCCGCGGTGCACATTGGAGCAGCCGGAGGTGTAGAACTGCATCATGGCATCGATGACTTGCCGCGGTTTCTGAGTGGTGGCGGCGTTGTCCAGATAGGCGAGCTTCCTGCCGTGAACCTTCTCCTCGAGAAGAGGGAAATCCCTGCGGACACGCTCCACGTCAATTGAGGGGCCGGTTCCCGCAAATTTCCCTGACGTGATTTCTTCAGTGCTCTTCATATTCTCAGTTTCGCCCCCCGGGACAGCCGGGTCAGGAGTATCAGGTCGATCTGACACTGGATAGGCTTGAACTTCACCGAACCCAGTATGTCGCTCGCGAAGGCGTAGGTCAGCAACGTCCTGGCCGCCTCAGCACCGATCCCCCGTGACCTCGTATAAAACAGCTCCTCTTCGTCAAGGTGGCCGATCGTAGCCCCGTGCGTGCACTTGACGTCATCGGCGAAGATCTTCAGCTCGGGGGCCGTGTTGGACAACGCCTCTTCGGAAAGCAGCAGGTTCTTGTTGGTCTGCCTGGCGTTTGTCTTCTGGGCGTCCTTCCTCACGACAATCTTGCCGCTGAACACACTCCTCGACTGATCATCGAGTATGCCCTTGTAAAGCTCCCGGCTGTCGCAGTGTGGTCGGGCGTGGTCGATGCAGGTGTGGTTGTCCACCAGTTGGCGTCCCCTGGTGACATAGAGTCCGTTGAGCGTGCAGTCGCATCCCTCGCCGTTCATCACGGCGTTCAGATCGTTGCGAACCAGCGCGCCGCCGAGGGAGATGGAATGCGAGTAGAGACGGCTGCTCTGCTCCTGCAGCACCTGCAGGGTCCCGACGTGGAACGAATTCTCGCTCTCTCTCTGCAGCTTGTAGTGATCCAGCGAAGCGTTGCTGCCGAGGGCCACCTCCGTGACCGTGTTGGTAAGGTAGGTGCCGTGATCGAGCCCGCCGTAACTCTCCACGATGTTCGCCTGGCTGTCGTCTTCGACCACGATGAGGTTCCGCGGATACGACACCGGCGCCTCTCCCCGCGAACTGGAAAGGAAGATCAGGTGCAGGACCTGCTCTACTACCGTCCTGCGCGGGATGTACACGAAGGCACCGTCAGCGAGAAACGCCGTATTGAGGGCGACGAACGGGTTGTCCTGAAAGGAGGCGAGGCGCGCCAGATGCGGCTCGATCAGCTCGCGCTCGGTTTCGAGTGCGGCCGCGAGGTTCCGCGCACGCGTTCCGGCGGGGAGTGCGCATGCGCTGGAGAGTTCTTCGGAGTACTGCCCGTTGATGAAGACGAGCCGGCAGGAATCGTCCTCTCCG
>JAFNAH010000108.1 GCA_017860075.1 Acidobacteriota bacterium
CAAACGACTGGTGGGTGTTCGAAGCGGCATCCTGGGTGCACGCCGCGCTTCGCTTGCCGGAAGAGGCGCTCCGCAAGCTGTGGGTCGAACCTTTACCTACCGTCGAGGTGGTCAACAGGATGCGCCGCCTTCCGCTGTTTGCATCCGTCACGATTGACGAGCTCTTCCGCATCGCCAGGGTCGGGCACCAGGTGCGCCATGAGCCGGACCGCGTCCTCTACCATGAAGGCAGGCGGCCCGAGAACTTCCTGTTCCTGCTCGATGGCCAGGTCGCATTCAGGAACCTTGCCGGCCGATCCTGGGAGACGGAGGCGCCTGCCGCGATCGCCTTCGGGGAGGTACTGCAGGAAAAACCGATGTCCGCAACTGTCCGCACCAAGGCCAAATGCGTATCCCTGGCCCTGCACGGTCAGCGATACCGCACGATGCTCGCCGACAATACCGCACTGGTGCAGGGCCTCTTCCGCCTGCTCTGCGACAGCACCTCTCCGGCCTGCGAACGGGTCGTGGACAGGGGGGCCGCCGCCCCTTCCTCTGCCGCGGTCGTGACGAGCGGTCTGAAGCCCATCGACAAGGTGCTCGCGCTCGGCTCCATTCCCATCTTCACCGGCATCGCGGCGGAAGACATGCTGAGCCTGGCGTCGATCGCAGAGGAAATCCGGCTCACGCCGGATTCGTATTTGTTCAGGGAGACTGACCCTCCAGCGCTGCACGTTCTGCTCTCCGGAGAACTCTCGCTGGAGTCATCCCAGGACCATCCGGCCGTCTTTGTCGGACCGCATGACGCCATCGGGATCCGCGAGACCTTCGCCCGCCTGCCCTTGAACCTGCGCGCACGGGTCACGCGCGGCGGCACGGCACTGCGCATCAATCAGGATGACCTCTTCGACCTGCTTGGACAACGAGCCAGCCTCCTGCAGCAACTGTTTGTCGCGCTTTTCCGCTCCCACTGGCACGACGGCACGGCAACTCCCGCTGCAGCCCCTGCAGGGCAGGTAGCGGATCCATGAACGGTTACCGGAGAATCCAGGCAGCACTGCGCGGGGAGCGGCCCGACACGACGCCGGTCATGCTCCACAACTTCATGCTGGCCGCGAAGGAGGCCGGCATCACGATGCAGCAGTACCGCCAGAATCCGGACGCGATCGCCCGATGCCACATTGAGTCCGTGGAGAGGTACGACCTCGACGGCGTCCTGGTGGACATAGACACCGCGACGCTGGCAGGCGCACTGGGTGTCCCCGTAGAGCTGCCCGAGGACCAGCCTGCTCTGTCGCACGGCGCCAGACTGAAGGTTCTCGAAGAGGTGGACGACCTGGAGCCCGTCGACATAGCGCGGTACGGCCGCGTGCAGGTGTGGCTGGAGGCGGTCCGGTTGCTGTCCCGCCACTTCAGGGACCAGGTGTTCATCCGCGGCAACTGCGATCAGTGCGCATTCTCCCTCGCCTCGATGATGCGGACGCCCCAGGAATGGATGCTCGACCTGATGGACGAGCACAACCATGCACGCGTGCACAGGTTGCTCGAGCACTGTGCCGAAGCCACCTCGCAATTCATCCGCCTGATGGCGCAGACCGGTGCCCACATGGTCTCCAACGGCGACAGTCCCGCCGGACCTGAGATGATCTCGCCACGGCTCTATCGTGCGTTCGCTTTGCCCTACGAGAAGCTGGCGGTTGAATGCGCGCACGCACAGGGCCGGCCCTACGCCCTGCACATATGCGGCAACACCAGCCTCATCCTGGACGACATGCTGCAGAGCGGGGCGGATGCTCTCGAACTGGACTTCAAGACTGACACGAACCTTGTCCGCGAGAAGCTGGAGGGCCGGGCGGCTTTCATAGGCAATATCGACCCTAACGGGGTGCTGGCGCTCGGGAACCCCCAACTCGTCGAGACCAGGACGCGTGAGCTGCTCGCGTGCTTCACCGGCAATCCGCGCTTCATCCTGAATGCCGGTTGTGCAATTCCGCCGACGACCCCGCCGGAAAATATCCGGAGCATGATCCGGACTGCACGCCGTTGGCAGGATTCAAGCTAGTGGAAACGGACAATCAGCGTGGCGGAGTGGGTCCGCCGCGCCGCGGCGGACATTAGCGCGCTCCGACCGAGCGCGCCCGCTTCAGGCCCCGCGCCGCCGCTGTATTCGAGAGAGATCAGACCAGGAGGGAGTTGTGAAGCACAGGGAGCGCGTTCTAATGAGCCTGAATCACGAGAAGCCGGACCGCTGCCCGATGCAAGCGAGCTTCACACCGGAGTTCGCCGCACGCCTGCGCGCCGAAATGGGGCTCGCGGATACCTCGCACAACCCCCACGGAGGCGGAAATACCTACGAGCTGGAGCGGGCCCTCGACGAAGACATGCTTCTGACCTCTGTCGGCTGGGCCAACTCCTACTATGCGAACGATAAATACGCCGGCGGGCAGGACAGCTATGTCGACGAATGGGGAGTCGGCTGGAAGAACATTACGTACGAAACGCGTTTCGGTAAAGGTTTCTACACCGAGATCGCCGGCCATCCCCTCGCGGAAGAAGACGCACTCGATTCCTATCAGCCCCCGGACCCGGACCGGCCGGAACTCTATCGCGACGCCCGGGATCTCATCAGCCGTTTCGCAGACGAGTACTGGATCGGCGGCGTCACGGTATGCACGATCTTCGAAACCGCCTGGGCTCTGCGCGGATATGCGCAGCTGATGGTGGACTTCGTGTCCAACCCGGAGCTGGCGGAGCGCATACTCGACATCCCCTTCCGCTATCACCTGGCCGCCGCCAAAAAGCTGGTGGAACTGGGGGTGGACATGATCTGGACCGGGGACGACATCGGCGGCCAGCACGCAATGATCTTCTCCCCGCAGACCTGGAGAACTTTCCTGAAGCCCCGGATGGCCGAATTCATCGCCACGTTGAAAGCGCAGAATCCCGCGATAAAGATCGCCTACCATTCCGACGGGTGTTTCTATCCCGTCGTCCCCGAGCTGATCGATATCGGCGTGGACATACTCAATCCCGTCCAGCCCCGCAGCATGGATCCCGCGTCGTTGAAGAGACAGTATGGCGAGCGCCTCTGCTTCTGGGGGTCGATTGACGAACAGCATACCCTCCCCTTCGGTGCACCGAATGAGGTGCGGGAAGAGGTGCTCACGCGCCTCCGCACGCTCGGGGAGAATGGCGGACTGATCCTGGGGCCGACACATCACGTTCAGCTGGACACGCCGCTGGAAAACTTCCGGATGATGGTCGATACGATCCGGCAGACGCCGTACCGGTCGCTCTGACCGACATGGACTTGGACTTAGACCTGGACTTGGACGTGGACTTAAACACCCCGATACAGGCGGAACAATGAACGCATGGACGGATGGCGCTCCGCTGGAAGAGAAGGGTTCAGGATCAGGTCCACGTCCAGGTCCAAGTCTAAGTCCAGGCCTATCCAGGAATACTGTTCATAGAGTCACAATCCAGGACAGATCCTGATGGGAATTGCTCGCCTCGCGCCTGTTGACTACCTGGTGCTCCTGATCTACTTCGCGTTCGTAGTCGGCATCGGCTGGGCGCTGAAGCGCTACATGCGCACCAGCACCGACTTTTTCCTGTCGGGGCGCTCGATACCCGCATGGATTACAGGTCTCGCGTTCCTGTCGGCGAACCTCGGGGCCCAGGAGGTGGTGGGCATGGGAGCTTCCGGCGCCAAGTACGGGATGCTCACCACCCATTTCTATTTTGCCGCGATCCCCTCGATGGTTTTCGTCGGCGTCTTCATGATGCCGTTCTACTACGGATCCCGGGCACGTTCGGTGCCCGAGTACCTGAAGCTTCGTTTCGACGAGAAGACGCGGGCACTCAATGCCGTTTCCTTTGCCGTGATGACGATCTTCTCCTCGGGGACATCGATGTATGCGATGTCACTCCTGCTCAAAGTGATGCTCGGCTGGAATTTCACTTCCAGCATCCTGATCTCCGTACTGGTCGTGATGACATACACCTCCCTGGGCGGCCTGACTTCGGCCATGTACAACGAGGTGCTCCAGTTTTTTCTCATCGTGGCGGGATTTCTGCCCCTGGTTTATCTCGGCCTGCTCGACAGCGGCGGTTGGGCCGGCTTGCAGTCACGCCTCGCCGCGGTGGCAACGGGTCAGGGCTTTGAACCCGGAGCGTGGAGTTCCACGTGGCGATACCTCGGCCGCGCAACTGAGAATCCGATGGGGGTCGATTGGATCGGCATGACCCTTGGATTGTGGTTTGTGCTGGGCTTCGGCTACTGGTGCACCGATTTCCTCGTGGTGCAGAGGGCGATGGCTGCGAAATCGATGTCGGCCGCGCGCCGCACGCCTCTGATAGCCGCCGTCCCCAAAATGCTGTTCCCTGCCCTGGTTGTCCTTCCGGGCATGATCGCCATCGCGCTGACATACCAGGCCGGAAGCAGCGGCTTCGCCTTGCCTCGCAAGCCGGACGGTGCTTTCGACTTCGACATGGTAACGCCCATGATGCTGGCCCATTACCTGCCTCCCGGCGCCCTGGGGCTCGGCATCACGGCGCTGATCGCATCCTTCATGTCCGGCATGGCAGGTAACGTGACCGCCTTCAACACGGTCTGGACTTACGACATCTACCAGAGCTATATACGCCCCGGCCGTCCGGACCGGCACTATCTCTGGATGGGCCGGATGGCGACCGTTTTCGGCATCGGGGTCAGCGTCGCGGCCGCTTACGTGGCAGCCCAGTTCAACAACATCATGGACCTGCTGCAGTTGGTCTTTGCGTTCGTCAACGCGCCGCTTTTCGCCACATTCCTGCTCGGCATGTTCTGGCGCCGCACTACAGGCCACGGCGCTTTCTTCGGACTGCTGCTTGGAACCGGAGCGGCGGCGTTGCACCACGGTTTGACCGCTCCCGCCGGGGCAGCCACGCTGATCAAGGGCGGGTGGTTGGGCACCGTGCTGCACCGCTATCCCAGCGAGATGGCCCAGAATTTCTGGACCGCCATACTTGCGTGGTCCTTCTGTTTCCTGATGACGGTGCTCGTGTCGGTATTGACCAGACAGAAGAAATCGAACGAGGAACTCCGCGGGCTGGTTTACTCGCTGACTCCGCGGCCAGCTGAGGACGGAGCAAGGTGGTACAGGAGGCCCATTACACTCGGGATCGCTGTCCTTCTGCTCTCACTCGTCCTGAACATGATTTTCTGGTGAGGATCACGGAGCCTGTTCCCAGGGCTTGCGCCCTGGCCCTTTCAGGGCGCCCATTCTGAATTCTGAATTCTGCATTCTCTAAAGCGTCTTCCTCTCCCTCCCCAGCCGACTCAGGACGATCGTCCTTCTATCCATCTCCCGTGTGACATTCGGCCCGACGGAAATGTTCCCGCATGATCTCGATCTCCCGGAGTATCCGGGCCGGCATATCAGCCAGGGCTACCACCATCGGGACATACTCCACGTTGCCGCTGGGAACAGGGGGGCCGAGCGCGCGAAACCCAAGTCGTTCATAGATCGCGACCCGCCTGACGTAGCCGGAGATCAGCAGGTGTGTGAAGCCATTTGCGCAGGCATATTCCTGGACGTGCCAGAGAAGCCCGGCAAATACCATTCTCTGGCGTTCTTCCGGAGCGATCGCGAGCAGCCGGACTTCGAGAGGCCTTCCACCAATCGATCCCAGGAGCGAGGGGTCAGCCAGACGCTGAGCGGTCGAGAACGGCGGCTCTCCGTGGACGGTCACCATACCGACGACGCGGTCGTCGCGGAGCGCGATCAGGTAGGTGTTCTTCTGATCGAACTTGTCCACGAGCCTTCCTGAACCGTCGCCGCTGTGCTGGCCGAGTTCAGTGACAAATGTCGCATAGTTGAGGCGATAGACCTG
>JAFNAH010000109.1 GCA_017860075.1 Acidobacteriota bacterium
ACGGAGCGCTCGTTGCCGGGGACGGCATCGAAAACCCGGTGACCTACCGCTTCCGCCCCGGGCTTCAGCTGGCAGCATTTCCCGGAGAGATCTTCCGCGGGTTCAGCGTAAGCGATTCCCGTCCGATCTTCGGCGACGGGGAGGTCGGGTGGGTGGAGGTCTTCTCGTATGACGGGGACGTGCAAGCGATGTTTCTCGAAGGCGATATCCAGGGGGCGGCCCTGGATGGCAATGTCGGCGGCGAGGGTGGGGACAGTGCCCTCATGTTCCCGGACCTCAGGATCGGCACGGGGGAAAGCACTGAGATCGAGTTGCTGAACCTGGCCTTTGATGACGTCATGGTCCGCCTGCAACTGCTCGACGCCTCGGGCCGTGTCCTGCGGGAGAAACCGGAGGAGTTCATCGCGGGTTACGGCATCCGGTCGTTTATGCTCGGCCCGGGATCGGCACTCCTTGGCGGGTTGGATCCCGGCCAGGTTGCGAGCCTGCGCGTGTCGTGCAATAACGAGAATTCAATCCAATCCTCGAGTTGTGCCAGGATGATCGGCCTGGCGACGTGCACTGACTCCTTCCGGTCGATCGCTACTTACTATGCGGTCGCGACCGCGTCGGCCGGCAGCACACTCGTGGGATCGCAGTTCGCAGTCGGGCCGGCCGGTTCAGGATCCTGGAGCACATCGGTTCAGATCACGAAGATGGATGGCGGACCCGCGCCTGTCTACCTGGACGTTTTCGACCGCGACGGGAATCTGCGTCGCACACTGCAGGAGAATGTAGCGAGTTTCGGGCAGGCGACGTTTGTCATCGACAGTTCCGATCCGGCCTGGAGCGATCGTCTCGTGACAGGGTATGTGAGGGTCAGGAGCGATTCCGGGAACATCGGTGGCGATGTCTCCGTCCGGTGGTCGGACGCGCGTGGATCGATGTACAGCTCCTACCCGCTGAGCAACCATTCTTACAGTGAGATCCGTTTCAATCAGGTGGCACAGGGGCAGTCGGACAGGCTTGAGTTCTGGACGGGAGTTGCGTTGCTGAACGACCTCGATCGGCGGGTCGAGGTCCTGCTCGAGCTGTTTACCCCGGAGGGCGTGCCGGATCGTTCGGCGACTGTCCCGCTCGAGCCTCACCAGCAATACAACGCCCTGCTGTCGCAGATTCTGAACGATCCCGCATATACGCGGCTGGACGGCTATATGCGGGTCCGCGCCGGTGACCCGATCTCTGCCATAGTTCTCTACGGGGATTCGACCAATCAGTTTCTCTCCGCTGTGCCCGGCGTCTCCCGCTGACGCGCTCGCCCCAAGAGAGGTCCGCTCTAACAGAGCGGCTCACACCGTGAAAGGAGCGACAGCCTGGAGAATTATCTGTGTCCTGTGGCGCCGGCGCGCGGCTACAATCTGGCGCATGACCGAGCTGCTCGTGATAGTGAACGGCCTTGTCACGAAGCGCCGCCGGTGGGGCAGGGCCGAGGCGCGGCTGCGCACCCTCTTCGGCAACAGCGTCGAAATCCGCTACACGCGAGGCCGCGGGGACGCGACGCGCATCGCGCGTGAGTCGCTCGAGAGCGGGGCCGACTGGATCGCCGCAGCCGGGGGGGACGGCACGATCAACGAGACACTGAACGGTTTTTTCGAAGGCGAACGAAACGTGCGCCCGGGAGCGGCGCTGAGTTTTCTTCCCTGCGGCACAGCCAACGACTGGGTCCGGACGCTGGGGTCCCCTCTGCGTCTGCCGGATGCCGTTGACGCGCTACCTGCGGCACGTCCGGATACGATTGATGTCGGCCTCGCACGCTGCCGCGACCGGTGCGGAGAGGCGCATGGCAGGGCCTTCCTGAACTTCGCCGAGGCAGGTGTTGGCTCGGAGGTGATACGGAGGATGGAAGAAAGAAGGGGCGCCTATTTACCTGCTGCCGTCCGGGCCGCCTGCTCCTACCTGCCGCGCCGGTTCGATGTGGCGCTCGACCGGGAGGAGGCGAGGTGTGTCGGGCCGCTGCTGAGCCTCATCGCCGCCGGCGGCCGGTATTTCGGTTCCGGCATCAGGGTCGCCCCGATGGCCAGGCCCGATGACGGCCTGCTGGAGGTCATCACACTGGGAGACTTCAGCCGGTTCGAGATCCTGAGGAAGATTCCGAAGTTCGTGGCCGGGAAATACTTTGACGAACCCAAGGTGCACCATTACTCGGCGCGCGAGTTGGCCGCGGCATCGGGTGATCCCGTCTCCCTTGTTCTGGATGGAGAAATCGCCGGGGAGCTGCCCGTGACCATCCGGGTAGCCCCCCATGCGTTGAAGATTCGTTCCTAGCGCGTCCCCTGCATGGACTTCAGGATTTCGGATGCCTGGCGCGGGGCCTTACCGCCGGCCTGTGCTTCGCACACCGCCAGAGCGCTTATGTTCACGATGTCGCTCACCTCATTGCCGGGTATGAGAAGATAGACCGGCTTCCGGATGCCGAGGAGAATCGGCCCGATTGCCGTGGCGCCGCCCAGGTGCGTCAGCAATTTGTACGCTATGTTGGCTGACGCGAGGTCAGGGCAGATGAGAACATTGGCGCCCCCCTTGAGCCTGCTGAAGGCATAGAGCTCATTGATGATCTCCGGCGTAACCGCGGTGTCGGCCTGCATCTCGCCATCGATCATCAGGTCCGGTGCCTTGGCCCTGGCGATCTCGACTGCCCGCTGGACTTTCTCGGTCAGCGGGTGCTTGGTCGAACCGAAGTTGCTGAACGACAGCATCGCAACCCTCGGCTCGACATCGAACTGCCGCACCTTGTCCGCCGTCAGGAGCGCGATTTCGGCCAGGTCCTCGGCCGTCGGCTCGATGTTGACGGTTGCGTCGCTGATGAAAATGGTCTGGTGTTTGAAGACCAGCATGTACAGCCCCGCGATCCTCGAGACGCCTTCCTTCTTGCCGATGATCTGAAGCGCCGGCCGCACGGTATCGGGATAGTGCTGGGTCAGCCCGGAAATGAGGCCGTCAGCGTCGCCATGCCTCACCATCGTCATGCCGAAGATGTTGGGCGCTCTCATCTGCCGTTCGGCGGTGAACAGCGTGACTCCCTTGCGCTGGCGGTCGGCATAGTAGTCAGCGACATAGGCAGCGAAGCGCTCTGACTCCGGCGGATAGATGATTTCCACCCCGGTCAGATCGAGTCCCATTGCCGCGATCTTCTGATCGATCAGCTCCTTCTTCCCGATCAAGATCGGGTGTGCGATCTTGTCGTCGAGCAGGATCTGCGCGGCGTGCAGGATGTGCTCCTCCTCGCCTTCCGGGAAGACAATCCGCTTCGGTTCCTGCTGAGCCCTGTGAATGAAGAAGCGCATCACCTCGCGTGACTTGCCCAGCCTGGCCTCGAGCGAATCCTTGTAAAGCTCGATGTCGGCAATGGGGTGGCCTGCCACACCGGTCTCCATGGCGGCCCGGGCGACAGCGGGGGCCTCCCAGAGAAGCACTCTCGGGTCGAAGGGTTTCGGGATGATATATTCCCGGCCGAATTCGATCTTTCTCCCGCCGTAGGCGCGGCTGACGGATTCCGGCACGTCCTCTTTGGCCAGTTTCGCCAGCGCGAGGGAGGCGGCAACCTTCATTTCGTCGTTGATGGCGCGCGCGCGGACGTCGAGGGCGCCCCGGAAGATGAATGGGAAGCCCAGGACGTTGTTCACCTGGTTGGGGTAGTCGGAACGGCCCGTGGCCATGATGATGTCCTGCCGCGCTGCCGTGGCGTCTTCATAGGTGATTTCCGGGTCCGGGTTGGCCATGGCGAAGACGATGGGGCTATCGGCCATGGACCGGACCATTTCCCTGGTGACGACGCCCTTTGCCGAGACCCCGCAGAAAACGTCGGCGCCTTTCATGGCATCCGCCAGGGTGCGCTTGTCGGTGTCGACGGCGAAGTACTCCTTGTACGGGTTCATGCCCTCGGTCCGCCCTTTGTAGACCACTCCCTTCGTGTCGACGAGGACCGTGTTCTCCCTCCTGACCCCCAGGGCCTCGTAGAACTTCGCGCAGGCGATCCCCGCGGCTCCCGCACCGCTGAATACGACTTTCACCTGGTCGATCTTCTTTCCGACAATCTCCAGGGCATTCATGAGCGCAGCCCCGCTGATGATCGCCGTGCCGTGCTGATCGTCGTGAAACACGGGAATGTTCATCAGGCTCTTGAGCTTCTCCTCGATGTAGAAGCACTCGGGTGCCTTGATGTCCTCCAGGTTGATGCCGCCGAAAGTGGGCTGCAGCAGGAGGACCGTTCTGACGATGTCGTCCGGATCGTGGGTGTCCAGCTCAATGTCGAACACATCCACGTCCGCGAAGCGTTTGAAGAGGACTCCTTTCCCCTCCATGACCGGCTTGCCTGCAATGGCGCCGATGTCGCCCAGGCCCAGGACTGCGGTGCCGTTGCTGACGACGGCGACCAGGTTCCCCTTTGCCGTATACTTGTAGACATCCTCCGGGTTGTTCTTGATCTCGAGGCACGGTTCGGCGACGCCCGGCGTGTAGGCCAGAGACAAGTCGCGCTGGGTCTGGCAGGGTTTTGTCGGAACGACTTCGATCTTGCCGCGACGGCCCTGCGAATGGTAGTCGAGAGCATCTTGTTTGCGAATCATGGGATCATTCCTTTGACTGTTGGAACAAGATCAGGTTCCTCAGTGGTGTTCCCGGCTCTTACCCCGGCGAGCAAGAACCAATGGGAGAGCGGGAGCGGGGGATCGAAAGGCCCTCCTAAGATGCAAGCAATCCTACGATACTCCCGCCGGCACCGAAAAGGCAATCCCGCCGAGCGAGCCGTCCGGGGTGAACGGCTTGCCCATATCCGATATCCACTCGGTAGCGGAGTTCGTCCGCGCCGCCGGCGCGGACTGCGCACTTCGGCCCGCGCGCGTCTTGGCTCAGGGGGTAGAATTGTGTGATCGCGTCATCCGCGGGCCAGCCTATGCCGATCGACCGTGTTTTGACCCTGCTGACGATAGCCGCCCTCGGCTATCTGATCGTGCTGGCATGTCGTCACTGGCCTGAGCCACGCCGGGTCTGGTTGGGGAGGGCCTTGGCCTTTGCCCTGTGTGCCTATGCGGCGACAGTCTATTTCCAGATGGCCGCGGCGGGAGCGTTGAGCATCTCCTATGCTCTGCCCCTCGAACTGTGCCACTGTGTGATGCTGGCCTGCGTCGTGTCTCTGCTGCGGCCGAACCGGCTGGCGTCAGAGATCGCTTATTTCTGCGGCCTGGCAGGGACCGTGCCGGCGATGATCACTCCGGACATCGGACGTGATTTCCCGAGTTGGGACTATGTCCAGTTCTACTGGGCCCACGGGGCAGTCCTGCTCGTGATTGCCTTCCTTGTTTTCGGCCGGGGATTCAGGCCGCAGCGAGGGAGCATGTGGCGCGTGTTCGCCGCGGTGAATGTCTACGCCGCAGTGGTGGGAGCCGTCGATGCGGCGTTCGGCTGGAACTACGGATACCTGTGCGAAAAGCCGGCTCATCCGTCGCTCATGGATTACCTCGGACCCTGGCCCTGGTACATCCTCTCGCTGGAAGCAGTCGCTGTCGTGGCGTTCTGGCTTCTCGACCTTCCCTGGAGGCTCGCCCGCCGCCCCCCGGAAGCCGGGTGAGCGAACAGGGCGTGAAGAGACCTCCCCGTCAAGGCGCAAAAATCGCAGAGCAGAACCGTTAACTGGTGTCGATCCAAAGAGTTGTCTTTGCGTGCGCGGCGCCGTTGCGGGGAGGCTCTGAGGATCAGGGCCGCGGCCGATTTGGCGCCTCGTTGACGCCCCGCCTGGCCGGCCGTATCATTGTTTATTTGGCCATACCATGCTGGACCGGATAGTGGTGCGCGGGGCGCGCCAGCACAACCTG
>JAFNAH010000594.1 GCA_017860075.1 Acidobacteriota bacterium
AAAAGCAGACCCGAGTTCGCCGCTCCCGAATTTCCCTGCCATAGCCACTTCACTGAGCCATCCCGAGGCAGCCTATGTCTCGGTGGGACGCATGAACATCGGCGGCGTGCCGTCCCATGGTGTGGCGAAAACGGTTGATACCGGCAAGAGCTGGAAGTTTGCCTGGCTCGAGTCGGGACAGATCTCGAAGGACGTGGACGATGGCTGGGTGAGCGAACGGTTCGGACCCGGGTGGGGAGAAAACCCCTTGAATCTGGGCGTCTCGCCGACGAATCCCGATCTCTGCTGCGGGACCGATTACGGGCGGACGCTGAAATCTCCGGACGGGGGAAAGACCTGGAAGGCAACCTATACACGAAAGCTGGGGGACGGATGGGTCACCACCGGCCTGGATGTCACAACCTGCTACGGGATTCATTTCGATCCATTCACCCCCGGGCGAATGTTCATTTCCTACACCGACATCGGGCTTTTCCGCAGCGAAGACGGAGGCAACTCGTGGATCAGCTCAACGGTCAGCGGAGTTCCGCGTGACTGGGTCAATACTACCTACTGGGTCGAGTTTGACCCGGATGTAAAGGGAAGGATGTGGGCTGTGATGAGCGGAACGCACGACCTCCCGAGGCCCAAGATGTGGCGCAGAGGATCTCCCTCGGCGTACCAGGGAGGAGTGTGCCGCAGTGATGACGGCGGGAAGACCTGGAAGGTCACCAGCGAAGGTATGACACCGACCGCGGCTACGCACATCCTTCTGGACCGGCGCAGTCCCTCGAGTGCCCGGGTGCTCTACGTGACCGGTTTTGGACGCGGCATCTTCAAGTCGTCGGACGGGGGTGCAACCTGGGCGCCCAAGAACAATGGCCTGCCGGCAAAAGAGCCCTTTGCGTGGCGTGTGGCGCAGGATCGCCAGGGTGTCCTCTACCTGGTAGTAGCCAGGCGCTCGGATGACGGAAGCATCGGTAACGAAGGCGACGGAGGTCTGTACCGCTCCCAGGATGGTGCCGAGACCTGGCAAAGGGTCAACCTGCCGGACGGCGTGAATGGCCCGAACGGGATCGCGATCGATCCCTCGGACACGAAGCGGCTCTACCTTGCGGCCTGGAGGAGAAACAACGGGCAGCCGACTGCAGGCGGAGGGATCTTCCTCTCGACGGATGGAGGGACCAGCTGGCGCAGCATCTTGTCGGCGGACCAGCATGTTTATGATGTCACCATCGATCCGCGCAACGCGAGTGTGCTTTATGCATGCGGTTTTGAATCCTCGGCCTGGCGTTCAACGGACAGGGGCGCGTCATGGCAACGGATCAGAGGCTACAACTTCAAGTGGGGCCACCGCGTTATCCCTGATCCGGTCAATCCCGATCGGATCTACATTGCGACTTACGGTGGAAGCCTCTGGCAGGGCCCTGCGTCCGGCGATCCGGATGCGAGAGAGGACATTGCCACGCCGCAGATGCGATTCAGCCGGTGAGGTGTTGCCTGCCACGACGGAACCGGGGCCGGAATCGGGATCGCAATCGCCGTCGGTATCGATCAAATGCCGAGGCACATAAACCGGTCGCGCTCAGGCCCGAGAAATCTCAGACGTGGACCTGGACTTCGACCTGGACTTGGACGTAGACGTAGACCTGGACCCTCTGCTTCGAAGCAGCAACTCATGCGCACGGTGCGCACCCAAGTGCAGGAAAATGGCGGTGCTGCTTCCGCTGTCGGCATCGGAATCGGGATCGCAGTCGCGATCGCTTTCGGTGTTTGTGGCAAGGCATGACCTGAGCTGGTCAATCACGATCGCCGACTGCGGTAGCGACGCCGATACCGATTCCGACCCCGACGGGCTGTTGTTTTAGTTCTATTTTCGGAACAGTCGCAACTATTCCGCTCGCAGTCCCACTTCCTGCTGCTAAAGGTTTAAATTCAGGTCCAGGTCCAGGTTGATCCGGGCGTACTGCCCGGTATGGCATTCAGCCCGAAATTCACGCCCTGGAGGTGTTGTCCGTCACTTCCTCGTGATGATCAGTGTCCGTCACTTCCTCGTGATGATCAGGTTGCCGAAGGCATCCACTACGCAGACGCAATCGGGCGGGATGGCTGTGCTGGCGCTGTATTCGAAGACGAGAGCAGGCCCCGCGATGCGATTCCCCGCACGTAAGAGTGATCTCTCGTAGATAGGGGTTTCGCGTAACCGGCCCAAGAAACGGACCTTCTTCCTGCGCAGGAACGCGGCTCTCGGGCTCGGCGGTGCCGGCCTGGCTTTCGGAAGGCGGGGTTTCCTGACGATGCCCCTGGCCCTTACCCTCAGGGTCACGATCTCCGAGTCCCTTTGCGGGTCAGAGTAGCCGTAGCGTTGCTCGTGCCTCCGATGAAACTGACGATCGAAGTCGCGGGTGAAGGGGATGCTCAACTCATAGCTCTGTCCGCGATAGCGCATGTCGATCCAGCGCTCGAGCCGGATTCGTTCATCGGGGAGCCCTTCGCGATGCATCGCCGTCATGGCGGCAGCTTCGAGCCGATGGTACTGATTCTCCAGCTTCTTGTGCCCCGCTTTCGAGGTCAAAAGCATCACCGTGCGCGAGAAGTCCTGAACGGTGTCCGAGAGGAGGACGCCGAGAGCCGAAAGCAGGCCCGGATGCCTCGGGATGAGCACGCGAGGGATAGCCAGGCTGCGAGCCAAATCGGCCGCGTGAAGCCCTCCGGCCCCGCCGAAGGTAACCAGGGTGAAATCGCGGGGATCGTACCCCCTTTCAACCGAGATCAGCCGGATGGCGGATTCCATGTTCGCGTTCGCGACGTCGACGACACCTTGCGCGGCAGCCATCGGAGTCGGCAGGCCCAGTCGACGCGCAAGGAGGCGGAAAGCGGGAATGAGCCGTCCGGTCTGCAAATGGATGGAACCCCCGAGCGGGTAGCCCGCGTCAAGTCTGCCCAGGAGCAGGTTCGCGTCCGTGACCGTTATCCTGTCGCCCTTGCCGTAACAGATCGGGCCCGGATCCGCGCCTGCGCTCTCCGGTCCCACTCGCAGCGCCCCTCCCTCGTCTACCAGGGCGATCGAACCGCCTCCCGCGCCGACGGTGTGAATGTCGATCACGGGCACGCTGACAGGGCAACCGGCGATCACCGATTCGCTCGTGATCCTGATTTCACCCTCGCAGAGCGAGACATCAGTGGAGGTCCCTCCCATGTCGAAGGAGATGATATTCGGAAAGCCGGAATGGCGCGCGATTTCCCAGGAGCCTACAACGCCGCCCGCAGGCCCGCTCAGGATCGTTCGCACAGGCTCGCGAATCGCGGCGCCGGCAGAGACGGAGCCCCCGTTGGATTGCATCACGCGGAGCCTGGGCACCCGGCTGCCGGAGGCTCGCCGGAGCCTCTCCTGGAGGTCTCCGAGGTAACGTCCCATTACGGGCGCAAGGTAGGCGTTCACGCAGGTCGTTGAGGTGCGTTCGTATTCCCGATATTCGGGCAGGATGACATGACTCAGGCTAACAGGAACCTTCAGATTTCGGAGCACCCGGCCGATCTGTTTTTCGTGGGTCGGATTGGCGAAGGAGAACAGGAGGCAGACCGCCACCGACTCAACCCGCTTGCGGCGGAGGAGCGCGACCAGGTTCCGGACTTCCGCCATCCTCAGGGGGATCAGGACGGTGCCGTCGTATGTAACTCGTTCGGTGACGCCGTGACGCATCGAAGCCGGCACGAGCGGCTCCGGACGGGATGGTGACAGACTGTAGATCAGGGGCCGGTTTTGGCGGCCGATTTCGAGCACGTCCTCGAAACCCCGGGTGGTGACGAGCGCGGTGACCGCTCCCTTGCGCTCCAGGAGGGCGTTGGTGGCAACCGTGGAACCGTGAACGATTTCGGACTCTTCGCCCTTATGGAGGAGCACGAGCCCGTTCAGTATTGCCGATGCAGGATTCGCCGGCGTGGACAGCAGCTTCAGGGCCCGGATCCGGCCCTGTCCCATGACGATGAAGTCGGTGAAGGTACCACCGGTGTCAATCCCGATTTTCAGCATTCGG
>JAFNAH010000110.1 GCA_017860075.1 Acidobacteriota bacterium
ATAGGGTGCACCGCCGCGCTGAGGGGAAAGCAGTGCTGGACGAGCCTTTCCACGGCCGTTGCATAGGGCCCGAATGCCTGAAGAACGACTGGTGCTGTGTGCATCTCTGTCCGTGGGAGGCCCTGCGTATCGAACAAGACCCGGTGGATAAGGTGCTGGGCGACCGCCGGTGGACGGCAACCCTGTTGCGCGAAACCTGGAGGCAGGCGCTTACCGGGATGCCGCCGTCGGAGGTCGATGCAGGCATCACCGGGTCATCCGGCGGAGGCTTTGACGCGATGCAACTGGCCGGGAGCGCCGCATGCGCCGCGGCCGATGGCCGGGTAGATCTCGCCATACCGCTCAACAGGCGGCGGGACGGCCCCCGCGTAACCATCCCGATCCCGATCTATGGCGGAGGAATGTCGTTCGGCTCCGTCTCGCTCCAGGTGATGCTGGGGCGTGCCATGGCCGCGCAACGCATCGGCACGTTCACCTCGACGGGCGAGGGCGGCTATCCGGAAGAGCTTGCCCCCTATGCCCCGCACGTCATCACGCAGGTCGCGACCGGCTTGTTCGGCGTCCGCGAGGAAACGATTCTGCGTGCCCGGCTCGTGGAGTTCAAATATGCCCAGGGTGCAAAGCCGGGACTTGGAGGGCACCTGCTCGCGGAGAAGAACACTCCGCAAGTAGCTGCCATGCGTGAGGCGGTTCCCGGCACGGGACTTTTCTCGCCTTTCCCGTTCCACAGCGTCTACTCCGTCGAGGACCACAAGAAGCATGTCGACTGGCTGCGGGCAATTCACCCCGATCTGCTTGTGTCCGTCAAGGTGTCCACTCCGGCCGATGTGGATATGGTTGCGGTCGGCAGCTACTACGCCGGCGCGAACATCATCCATCTGGACGGCGCCTATGGAGGCACCGGCGCCGCACCCGACATCGCCAAGAAGAACATCGCACAGCCGATCGAGTACGCGACCGCCCAGGTCCACGATTTCCTCGTGGGCGAAGGCATCCGGGATGAAGTGGTGCTCATGGTGAGTGGCGGCATCCGGACGGCCGAGGATATCCTGAAGTCCGTTGCCCTCGGCGCGGACGGAGTAGTAATCGGGACGGCGGAACTCGTGGCTATTGACTGCGTTCGATGCGGCAACTGCGAGCGCGACCGGGGTTGCCCCATTGGGATCGCGACCACCGACCCGGACCTCGCGTCCCAGCTCACGGCTGAGTGGGTCCGGGACCGCATCGTGAACCTGTACACAAGTTGGTCCTGTTACATGGAGAGACGATTGCGCGGGCTCGGCCTCCGCAGCATCGCCGAGCTGAGAGGCCGCCGGGACCTGCTGCACTACATGGAGCCGATCATAGGGTGAAAAGCCAGATGCAGATTGCCAACGCCATTACCCGTTCGCGCATGAGCCTCGTCGCCGGGCTGCCGCTTCCGGACCGGCGGACACTGGAGGGCGGGTGCGGGGTAATCGGGATCATCGGCACCGAACCTCTTGATGGCCATTACATCATCCGCTCCTGCGAACAAATGCGGAACCGCGGGAACGGCAAGGGCGGGGGGGTCGCGGCCGTCGGGCTTTTTGGGGGGTACAGGGACTATTACGCCATCCATGTCGCCTATCTTGATGAAGCCGCACGTGGGGATGTGGAGGAGGAGTTTCTCCTGGACAAGTTCGATATCGCGCACGCCGAGAAGCAGCCAAGCCTCGACGATCACCGCGACGTCGGCCTCGAAGTCCGGCCACCGACCGTATGGCGCTATTTTGCGCGCGTCCGCCGCGGGCCGTTGGATGCTTTTGCCGGGGCCACCGGCATCCGCGATGAAGCGGCCGCCGAGGACGAGTTCGTATACCAGAATAGTTTTCGCCTCAACTTCAAGTACTACTCGAAATGCCAGCCTCCCAGGGCTTTTGTCCTCTCACACGGCCGTGACGTCATGATCCTGAAGGCGGTCGGGTTCGCGGAGCAGGTTTCTCGTTTCTACCGGCTCGAAGAATGCAAGGCGCATGTCTGGATCGGGCACCAGCGCTATCCCACGCGCGGCCGGGTATGGCATCCCGGGGGGGCGCATCCATTTGCCGGGCTGCACGAGGCGCTGGTACACAACGGCGACTTCGCCAACTATTACGCCGTCACCGAGTATTTGCGGCAGCGCGGCATCATGCCTTTGTTCGTCACCGACACCGAAGTCTCCGTTCTGCTGTTCGACCTGTACGCGCGTGTCCTGGGCTATCCGCTGGAGTTCGTAATCGAGGCCCTTGGCCCTACGCCGGAAGGGGACTTCGAGCGGCTGTCCAAGCGCCGCCAGCGGATCTACCGGGCGATCCAGACCGCCCACATGCATGGGTCGCCGGACGGCCCCTGGTTTTTCATCGTGGCGCGGGCTGAGCCGCGCACCGGCGCTCCCCAGCTCATAGGCATTACGGATGTCTCGATGCTCCGGCCCCAGGTGTTCGCGCTGCAGGCGGGCGAGAAGGGCTACGGGGCCATCGCTTCGGAAAAACAGGCGATCGATGCGTTCTTCGAGGAGGTGTCGGCCGACGACAGGAGCGTTCCGCCTGTTGCGGACCGTTACTGGAATGCCCGCGGCGGCAGTTGTACCGACGGCGGCGCATTCATCTATACGCTCAAGAAGAGCAATGGGAAGGCGATTATCGATGTCCGGGACAAGTTTGGCAACGAAGTCACCGTTCGCGTGGTCGGGCCGACCATCAAGGATACACAGAAGTCTCCGGAGCTTCATCGATCCTTCCTCGCCGGGCCGGAGAGGCTGCTCGCGCTGACGGCTGAGCATGAAGGCAGTGACTTTGAAAGTGCGGAGTGGGTCCGTGTCGCAGGCGCAGAAAATGGCGCGCTTCCGGAAACTGCGCCCACCTCGGACTCGGCGCCCCGCACGATTTCGGAACAAGAGGCTGCGGGTGCGTTGCGCAAGGACTTGCAGCGGGCCGATTTTGAGGGTTTCGCAAAGGGTGTAGAGTGCCTTCGTCGGGATTTGGGGTGGAAGACCTTGCTCGGCTCCCTTACCTTTCTCCGTGACCGCCGCTGGCATCCCGGCGTCGAGAAGCGGTCGGTGCTGCTCGCAGCCATCGACGCGGCGATCCATCGGCTGCTGGACTCGCTGCCGGCCTCAGGGCTGTCGGACGGAACTTCTGTTTTGCGTTTGGACCGCGAGTCGGCGTGGGCCCGGTCGGTGCCGCCCGCACCCGGATCCGAGGCGTTCCTGGTCGTCGATTCGCGAGGTTTTGCGCCTGAGGGGCGGGAGTGTGTCTCCCGCTTACTGGTTGAGGCCCGCTGCAGAGGCTGGAAGCGGTTCATCGTGTACCGCGCGCGCGGCGATCGTTTCCTCGGTTGCGGAATGGGCCCTGACACCGCTGACGTACGTATCGACGTCTACGGCTCGAGTGGCGACTACCTCGGCTCCGGCTTGGACGGCGCGCACATCTACGTCCACGGGAATGCCCAGGACCAGGTGGGGCAGATTCTGAAGTCGGGCCGGATTGCGATTTTCGGCGATGTCGGGCAGACGTTCCTTTACGGCGCAAAGGGGGGCGAGGCTTACGTCATGGGCTCAGCCGCCGGGAGGCCCCTCATCAACGCGGTCGGCGGCATCCGCGCCGTCATCAACGGAACCTGCCTGGACTATTGCGCCGAGAGCTTCATGGCGGGGGAGCAATTGGGCGGGGGCTTCGTGATCATCAACGGTCTGGCGTTTGATGAGCGCGGGGAGGTCATCGGGCTGGAGGCGAAGTACCCGGGGAACAACCTGTTTTCCCTGGCCTCCGGAGGGGCGTGCTATCTCAACGATCCTTACAAGACCGTGAGCGAATCTCAACTGAACGGGGCGAGCTTCGTTCCTTTCAAGCAGGCCGATTTTCACGTTATCCTGCCGTACCTTCTTACCAACCAGGACCTGTTCGGCATCTCCATACGTCATGACCTGCTCATGGTCGACGGGGTTCTCAAGTGGTCGAAAGAAGTCTTCAGAAAAGTCGTGGCGAGCCCGGCGACAGGCAAGCTCGACTGGTCATCGATCCCCGCATGATTTCTCCAATTTTCCCAATTCGGGGTCTGACCCTGAAATTCCAATTTTCCACGCAGGGAATTTGATTTACAGGGTCAGACCCCGTTTCCTCGATCCGGATCGGTGCTTTACAGACGCCGGGCGACAAGGAGTGAATTTGATTGTAGAATTCACCTCTCATGTGGAGGGATCGAAATGACTCGTAGTCTCTTTGTCTTTACAGTTCTCGTGCTGGCGAGCCAGGCGGCGCGGGGAGAGGCCAGGAACATTATTCTCTTCCTTGGTGATGCGGCGGGTATTCCAACGCTGCATGTTGCGAGCGTTTACAGGTACGACCACCCCAATAAACTCTTTATCCAGCAGATGCCCTATATCGCACTCATGGATACCTCGGCAGCAGACGAATGGGTTACCGACTCTGCGAACGGCATGTCGGCGATAGTAACCGGCCAGAAGACAAAGAACGGGGTCATTTCCCAATCCGCCAGCGCCGTGCGGGGCAAACAGGATGGGGAAATACTGCAGACTATCCTCGAGTATGCTGAGCAACGGGGGTTGTCCACGGGCGTGATCAGCAACATGAACGTCACCGACGCCACAACCGCCGCATGCTATTCTCACTCGAATGACCGTGGTGCCTCGGGCAAGATATTCGCGCAGGTTTTCACCCCCCGCTTCGGTGATGGTGTCGACGTGCTCATCGGAGCCGGCCGGGATGCGATACTAACTGCGACGGCTAAGGTTGGGGTTAATGTCGAAGCCGCGGCTCGCGAAAAAGGATACGCGTTCTATAGTTCCCTGGACGCCATCTCTGACAGTGATACGCGAGTCATCGCGCTGCTCAACACGCACGACTTCAGCCTTTCTGAAGCTGTCGATGACGCCATCCGGATCCTGTCGAAGAATGAAAAGGGATATTTCCTGATGACCGAGTGGGATGCCCACACGGACAACCTCAAGCGCGGATTGGACCAGGCGATTGAACTTGACGACACGATTCGCAAGACTGCTGAGAGCGTATCGGGCGACACGCTCATCATCTTCGCGGCTGATCACTCGTTCGACATCCGCCTGGTAGACGGGAAGAAGGACGAGCCGATCCTGTCCAAAGGGACTCAACGCGCTAACGGTCAAAGTCGCGGAAATGTTCGCGTAGACGACGGGCATACCGGAGAGCAAGTGCTTGTGGCAGCCCAGGGTCCGGGTGCGGAACGGGTGCACGGTTTCATAGCCAATACCGACCTGTTCCACATCATGATGGCCGCTTACGGCTGGGGAAAATAGGATATTCAGAAACCCGCGTCTGACCCTGAAATTCCAATTTTGAGGTCGCGAATTGCATTTTCAGCGTCAGACCCTGATTCTGCACCCGCAGGCCGGATCTGGTGAGCGCAGTGTGCACACATGGACGCCGGCAAGAGCTGAACATCGCCATTTGCCCACGCCTTCTCAAGACTCTGCCCGACCATTGCTGCCTCCGCGGCTCTGCTATGAGCGTTCAATCCTTTGGCAAGACCAGCCAGCGGCCAGCCGTTTTCCGGATTCTGACGGAGATCTTCTCAATAGACCACATCCGCCTCCAGCGACCGCCCGGCATCCAACAAGATAGCGCCGGGCGCGTGTCGAACCGGAATGGGCCAGTCGGCGGGCTCGGTGTATACGAGCGACTTTTCGAGGCGCACTGCCTTCTCGAGAGGTACGAGCGCATTTGTATAGTCTCCCCGGCGGGCGGCCAACTCACCCGCCGCCAATTCAGCCGGATCTATTGAGTTTCACAGCACAGCATGAGGTGCGTCGTGCGGCCCGGGCGGACGAGCGACAGCAGCTCGA
>JAFNAH010000595.1 GCA_017860075.1 Acidobacteriota bacterium
CACACTGTCGTGACCCGGCAGGCTCAGCGGTCCGCACGCGAGGCATGCGGGGATTCCCCAGTTGTGGACGAACGGGGGCAAAGATAGAATGTGACGCTCGTGCTGAAGATTCTCCGGACAGAATGGAGCCAGCAGAGGTGACCATGACAAAGCCGACAAAGGCAATCTCGATCAACACCGGCGGCGGAGACGCTCCGGGCCTGAACGCCGTTATTCAGTCTGTTGTTTATGCCGCCAGCCACCTCGGCTGGAAGGTCTACGGAATCAGGGAAGGCTATGACGGACTCCTGTTTCCCGACCGGTACCCCGATGGCGGCCTGGTGGAACTGAACCCCGATGGAGTGGAGGGGATCGGGCGCATGGGAGGGACCATCCTCGGGAGCACAAACCGGGGGAATCCGTTCAGGGCACTGGAGAAAGCCCCGGACGGCACCCTACGCGAAGTGGACAAATCGGACCTGGTCATCGAGGCGTTCCGGAAGCACGGCATCGATTCCCATATTGCTGTCGGCGGCGACGGAAGCCTCACGATCGCACTCGAACTGCACCGGAAAGGACTGCATGTTGTCGGGGTCCCCAAGACGATCGATAACGACCTTCGCTCGACGGTCGCCACCTTTGGATTCAGCTCCGCCGTTTCCTTTGCCACGGAATGCATCGACAGGCTGCACACGACTGCGCAGGCTCACCGGCGGATCATGGTGGTCGAAGTCATGGGGCGTTACGCCGGCTGGATTGCTCTGCACTGTGGCATTGCAGGCGAGGCGGACGCAATTCTGATCCCGGAGATTCCGTATGATATCCAGAAGGTGGCCGAGGCCCTGAAGAAGAAGATCTGTGTGGTCCAGCCGTATGCCATCGTGGTGGTAGCGGAAGGCGCCAAGACCGCAGGCGGAGACGTGACCGTCAAGAGCCGTGAGCCGGGCAGAGTTGAGCGGCTCGGGGGGATCGGTGATATCGTGGCCAAAGAGCTCGGCAGTCTGACGGGCTACGAAGCGCGTGCGGTGGTTTTGGGGCACCTGCTGCGAGGAGGATCGCCCAACGCCATGGATCGGATTCTCGGGCTCGGCTTCGGTGCGGCGGCAATAAACGCGCTGAAAGAAGGCAAGGATGGCGTCATGGTGGCGCTGAATCCGCCGCGGATCGAATACGTGCCGCTGGAGCAGGCGGTCAGCGGCATAAAAACGGTGCCGTTCGACGGTGACCTCGTCACGGCAGCACGTGCGCTCAACATCAGTTTTGGGGACTGATTTCGTCTACGGTGCAAACCGGCGGCCGGAGACTGTCAGCGAACCGCCATCCGGATCAGCCTCCAGCGCCGGCCTGGATTCACTGAGACTGAAAACCCACCAGATCACGGGACCTGTCTTGCCCTGCGTCGACAGTGTCAGCTGGCCGCGCGAACCCGGCAGGCGGTCGAGCCCTGCTTCGGAAATCGTCAGGGAGGGGCTGCCGACCCACAACCTTGCCGCGGATTTGACGTACAGCAAAGCCCACCCTGGCTCAATTCGCCACGCTGCCTCTGGATCTCCGTGCCAGTGATATGCAACAGTCTTGATCCCGGCACCCCCGATCTGATCCGCGATGACCGCGAGGTTCCGCCCCCACAGCCAGATCGTTCTCGAAACGAGACCGGCTCCCGCTTCCGGCGCATAGCAGGCGGTCATGTCGACCTTCAGTTTGCAGATGTCGTTGCCCTCATTCTCCTGTGCGACGATCTTGCCAGCCTTTTGCTGCTGAGCCTGCCCGTTCAACACCGGAGCATTGTGTGCAGTGACGCCAATCGTGAACTCCCTTTCGTCCCCGGGCATGTACTGCTGATAGCCGGGGTCTGCGATGAGCCACCTGCCGAAGGCGCCGATGGTGACTGAACCGTAGTCGAAATGGATGTGACCGGCCGGCGAATTGCTCGTCGCGACTGCCACCGCCATCTCGTCTTGCGCCCAGCCTCGGCGCAGCACCATGGCATAGTGAGCATCGAGAATGCCGCTGACAGGGAATGCGGCTTCGGCGGGCAGGCCCTCATTCAATTCGCGGAGGCACGCCAGGGCATCCGCCCGCATAAACCCGGTCCGGCATTGAGACAGGTACCACGCCCGGGTTCGACATCGGCAATCTCGGCAACGGCCGCCACTTCTCCCGGGGCGCCGAGCATGTACGATTCGTTCAGGAAACTCCCCAAGTTGTGGCGCCTCAAAGTCGATTTCCCCGCCTCCGCCGGCAGGCTCTGAATCCAGCACGACAAGAAGTCCATAAGATATCCGTCGTAGGCCACGGCCTCGCTGTAACCCTGACGGCGGAGGCTCATGAGCACATCCAGCAGCACCTCGATCTTGTCGTTGAGCCGGGGGGCGACGCTGTTCCCGCGGGTATTGGCGGCGAGCGCGACGCCGATCAGCCCTATGAACGGGATGTTGTGAACCTGTGACCGGGGATCAGGAGAATCCAGCACGGTCGGCGCTGAACTCACTTGCCCGTATTTTGTCTCTACCCACGGTGTCGCCTGTGCGACCAACCGGTCGAGTGCGAGGGCGACCGTCTCTCTGGTTTGAGGCTTCAGCCAGTTCCATTGTCGGTGTGCCTGGCAGAGGATTCGCGCTGTATGACCGAGGCACAAATCGAGCCTGCCGTTGGGCGTGAAATCCGGCCAACCGGCTAAAGCTTCAAGTTCCCGGCCTGCCTCGCGTGCGGCAGTTGCGTCCTTGAACCATTCGGCCGCCCAGCCCAGGGAGTTCAGCCTCTCTTCGATTTCCCACGCCATCCAGATCTCCCATGGGTAATCGGGAATGCCGGGAACAGGCAGCACAGGCTGTGGAATCCTCTCGAACCCAAGCGGGAAGGCAAGCCGCCGTCCGATGCGATAGTAGTCGACCGTCAGTTCCTTCTCTGCCAGGTAGCGGTTGGCGCGCATCCGCATTTCAGACTCGATCGCTATCCGTCTCGAAGACGGCGGGGACTGAGTCTTGCTTACGGACATCAAGGCGGCGCCCTCTAACGGAGGCTCGGGGAACAGGATGGTGACCCGAGAGAGTGTCAGGCAGGCGAAGATCGAAAGAATGCGTGCGGTTCTCATGGCTTATCTGACTTCCACGTTAACTTCGCTATGCACGCCGCTGAGAGCGTCGCGCAAGGTAACCTTC
>JAFNAH010000596.1 GCA_017860075.1 Acidobacteriota bacterium
ACGACGGTGATCCCGGGGACCTTCGCATGGACCGTTTCATGGTCTCGCTTGTATACGGATGGCACCCGCTCGTGGAAGGCGCCAAACGCCTGAAGAAGGACCAGCCGTAACTTCGCGTTTGCGTATGCGGGATGCGCGAAGGCTGGCACGGTGCACACTCGAGGCATGGTCAGAGACAAAATGATCCGAGGGCAACTACCACGATCAGGTGGCGCGCCGACTGGAATCGAGCGCGAAAACAGGTCGGGCAAAAGCAGGGGCGGACGCGTGTCAGGCTGGCTTGCACAACGGGGGCTTTGCGTGATGTTAAGCGCCGGGATTTACATCTACTTCGGCAGCCCCTGTGGAGCCCAGGAAGAAGCACGGGGCCAGGCGCCGGCGGATTCAGTCAAGGCGGCAAACCAGGCCGGGCAGCCAACGACACAGGAGCAACCCGGGGCCCAGCCGGAAAAGGAGGCGAAGGGTCCTCCGCGGGTACGGGGATCATACCGGCTGCCGGCTACATCTTCCCTTTCAGCAAGAAAGACAAGATTTCCTCCCCTTCGGTCATCGGAGGGGGCGGGCTCATTACGAACAACGGGAGCCGGGCTTTCGTTCTGGCGGGACAACTCTACCTCAAGGAGAACAGGTATCGGATCACGGCCGCTTATCTGCGCGGCAATCTCAACTACGACGTATACGGCACCGGTATCTTTGAAGACCGTAAGTTGCCTTTGAAACAGACCGGCCAAGTCTTCTTCGGAGAGTTGTTGCGCCAGGTCGGGTGGAAGCTCTACGTCGGGCCCCGGCTTATAACGGGCTATTCGGTTGTAACGCAGGAGCCAAGCGATGAGCACGACGTTCCCGTTCCTCCGGACATCGGGCTCCACACGAACCTGACCGCCCTCGGCTTCAAGGTATTCCGGGATACGGTCCCCAACCGGTTCTATCCAACTCAAGGGACCTCCTTCAATTTCACGGCGGACTTCTTCACCGGAGCATTGGGCAGCACGTATTCGTACCAGTCGTATACGGCTGTATTCAACAAGTACTGGAGTCTGGACAGGAAGCAGGTCCTTGCCTACAACGCCTATTTATGCGGGACGGGCGGCGACCCGCCGTTCTATGGGAACTGCATATATGGGGCCAGCAATGAATTGCGCGGATATACGGCGGGCCGATACTTCACCAGTTACATGGTTGCGACACAACTGGAGTATCGCGTCGCCCTGCCGAAGCGATTCGGTCTCGTTGCATTCGGCGGCGTGGGCGAGATTATCCCTGGAGAGAACCAATCATCTTACGGAGGTCAGAAGTTCCTTCCCGGCGCCGGCGGCGGTGTGCGGTTCCTATTGAGCAAGCAATATCATGTCAATCTTCGCGTGGACTATGGCATAGGCAGGGACGGTCACACAGTCGGAATGAGCATCGGCGAGGCTTTCTAAGACAGCCACGGATTTCACGGATTAGACGGGTTCAAACATACAGGAGGACAGAGCTGGTTCGAAATTCGTGTCATTCGTGGCCTGCATTTGTTTCGAGAAGATCCTCGATCGGTCATCGGATGAAACAGGAGTTGACGATTCAGGGAGGCAGAAAATGATAAGGGAAATACCGGCAAGGAGCTTGGTTGTTCTGTTGGCTTTGAGCCTGGCAGTTCCGAGCGGGCTCCCGGCGCAGCAGGCTACGCAGGCTAAGAGCGGGAAGGCGGCCTTCACGCCGCAGCAGCTCGACGAGTTGACGGCGCCGGTCGCGCTCTATCCGGATGCGCTGCTGGCACAAATGCTGACCTGCTCGCAGAGCTATTTTCAGGTCAAAGAGCTGAGCGAATGGTTGAAGAAGAACTCGCAACTCAAAGGCAGCGCCGTGCAGGATGCCGCTCAGAAAGAGGGTTTCGACGCCAGCTACATCGCCCTGTCGACATTCCCCGATGTTGTCCACATGATGGCCGAGAAGGCCGATTGGACGAAGAAGCTCGGCCAGGCATTCTCTGCGGATCAGGACGGGGTCTTTGACAGCGTCCAGCGGCTGCGCGCCCAGGCGCAACAACAGGGCAACCTGAAGACTACCCAACAGCAGGAGGTGGTGACTCAGAAGACCCAGAGCGGGACGCAGGTTATTGTGATCCAGCCCGCCAACCCGCAGGTAGTCTACGTGCCGCAGTACAACCCGACGGTCGTTTATACCCAACCCGCACCACCCCCGCAGCCGAGTACCTCCAGCGTCGTCGGGGCGGCGTTGATTGGTTTCACTGCCGGCGTCATCATCGGCGCCGCGGCCGACGATCACTATTGGGGTCCCCACGGCTGGCACGGCGGGTACATGTACCACGACGCCTGGCACGACTATGCTCACTACCGCGAGGACGCGCGCGAGGACTGGTACGAGCATCGGGAGAACATGTCGGGTAACCGGCAGGAGAACTACGACCAGCGACAGCAAGCCGCGAATCAATCGGCGCGCCAGACGAGCGCTTCACAGGGCAGGACCAGCAGCTATGGCTCACGCGGGTATGGTGCCCAGAGCACGCAGACCTCGCAGCAGCGAAGCGGCACGCGGTCCAGCGCTTTGTCCGGCTACGGCAGCGGGAGCGCCGAACGGTCAGCCAGCGCGCGTGGAAACAGGAGCATGCAGAGTTCGCGCGGCTCTCGCGGCGGTCGCAGCCGTTGAGATCGCTCTGACGAAACGAAGAGATGAAGAGAGTTGCGTAATTGGAGGAAACCATGAGAAGGAGAACGGTGGGATTGGAAGGTCGGAGTGGGAGGCGTGGTGTGCGCTCAGGCTCTGATTTGCTCGTGCTGTGCGCGACTGCCCTGATCTGCGCGTTTGCTCTCGGCTGCGGAGGGACGCCGACGCAGAAGATGTTTGCGACGCCTGAAGACGCCGTGAAGGCCGTAATCGAAGCGGTGAAGACGGGCAATCAGGAAGAGTTCAAGGCAATTTTCGGCCCGGATACGGAGGAAGTCCTCACCTCGGGCGATCCTGCAGCAGACCGGCAAAATCGCGAGGTGATCGCTGCCGCGATGCAGGAAGGGTGGAGGTTGCACGATCTGAAGGACAATGCCAAGGAATTGGTCATCGGCAACGAAGCCTGGCCTTTCGCCATTCCGATCGTCAAAGAATCTGCGGGCTGGCGTTTCGACACGATGGCAGGGAAAGAGGAAATCCTCGCCCGCCGTATCGGCAGAAACGAGCTGACCGTGATCCAGGCCTGCCGGACCTATGTGCAGGCCCAGCGGTCGTATGCGAGTATACCGGCGGGCAGCCTCAGCCCTTCCACGGCTATTTCTTCCGCATATTGACCGCGCAGGGACAATCCGCTGCGGGCGGCGCAAAGAGCTACCTTGTGGGCGGCCGTATGACCGGCGGCTTCGCCCTGGTGGCGTGGCCCGTCCAATACGCCGGGACGGGCGTCATGACGTTCGTGGTGAATCAGGACGGAATCCTCTACGAAAAGGACCTCGGGCCGGATACCGAGGCGGCGGTCAAAGCCATGACCGCCTACGACCCGGGCGAAGGCTGGGAAGTGGTGGAGTAAATAGTTCAGGAGGGAAACGAGAGTGAGTTTCCGAAATAGCGGATGCCTATCCGCTTTTTCGGAGAGCGCCGCCCGGTCCGGCAGGGCCGGACTCAGGACGAGAGCCTCATAACGACTTCAGATCAGCATGGTTAGGGTTCTCGAATGATACGTTTCGCCGTTTGGCAAGCAGTTGGTTTTCATCATGTGGCTTCATAAAAACCTCTCTTGAAAGGAGAACTACGATGAGCAAGAGAATTGCATTTCGAATGATCGCAGGTCTGTGCGCAATCATGTTTGCCTGCGCTGCGTTGGCAGTGGCACAAGATGTTCGCTACAACTACCTTCCGGGCACCGATTTTTCCAGGTATAAGACCTACAAGTGGGTCGAGGTCCCGGGCGCCTCTCACCCGGACCAGATTGTCTCTGCGCAGATCACACAGGCAATCGATTCCCAGCTGGTCGCGAAA
>JAFNAH010000597.1 GCA_017860075.1 Acidobacteriota bacterium
TCTCTCGAGCGGGGTCAGGCCGAGCAGGTAGTCGAGCTCACGGAGGTCAATACCGAAGTCCACTGCCGCCTGACAGGCCTGCCCGAGGGCAGGGCGACCCGGAGAGTGATTGTGCGATTCCATCCGCTTCATTTTAGATCACAGGACACTTGGCGGCATCCCTTTTCGGTGTCACAAGAACGGTCCTTCCGGTCATATCCATTTGACAAGTCCCGCGAGCCGCCCGAAGCTATCGTCGGCAGGGTCCGCGGGAATCACAAGGAGGATGGAGATGGCAAGCACAGGCGCGTTACCCCGCACTGATTCAACCCGCCCCGCAGGCCTGGTCTCGGTCGACGGCCGCACCTACCCGCTGAAATCCGCGCGCATCGACGCGCGCGCAGAAGGCGGCGTGGCCGCGACGACTTTCATCCAGACATACGGCAATCCCTACAAAGAGCCGCTGGAGGTGCTCTACACGCTGCCGCTGCCGGCCAGCGGCGCGGTAATCGGATATACAATCCGCCTCGGGACCCGCGTCATCCGCGGCGAGGTGCGCAAGCGGGCCGAGGCCCGGGAGGAATACCGGAAAGCGCTGGTCGAGGGACGAACCGCCGCCCTGCTGGAGAGGTGGAGATACAGGTGATGCAGTTGCTGGCCTTCCTGCCGGCGCAGGGAGCCGAAAACGCACGTTGGGAGTACCGCTTCCCGACCGTCGCCGGCGTGCGCTATGAAGGCGCGGAGGGTCGCGTTCCGGATGCCGAAAAGCTCGATATCAACCGCGCGGACTCGGGGGTACCCGTGAGGCTGGAAGCAAGCCTGCTCGTGATGGACGGACCGGCAGGAACGGTCCAGCCACATGCACCCTATTGCGAGCTCGACCTTCACGACCGGGATGGCGGTGTGTGTGTCTCGCTGCGCGAAATGATAAAGCTCGACCGTGACCTGGTGATCCGCTGGATGGCGACACAACCGGAAGTCGGCGTGCGCTTCGTTGAAGGCAGAGGGCTTCCGGGTGACGACGGCCGCTATGCGCTGATCACCCTGACGCCGCCCGCAGCCGTGCGAAAGAGCCTTGCTCGCGACCTCACGATCCTCATCGATGCGAGCGGGTCGATGTCGGGAATTCCAATCAGCCGCGCGAAGATCGTCGCCGAAGAACTCCTGCGCAGCCTCGATCCCGAAGACCGGTTCGAGATTCTCGCCTTCGCAACCGACGTGAAGAGACTCGTTTCCGGCCCAAAGGAAGCGAGCGCGAAGAGGATCCGGGAAGCACTGGCCGTGCTCGGCAGGCTCGAGGCTGGCGGAGCGACCGAGATGACCCGGGCAATGGTCGAGGCGCTGCGGCCTCTCAGGCCCGATTCACAACGGCAAGTCGTCCTGATCTCTGACGGTTACATCGGTTTCGAAGCGGAAGTGATCGGAGAGATCCGGCGCAGGTTGGTTCCGGGTGCCAGGCTTCACGCGGTCGGAATCGGTTCGGCACCCAACCGGACGTTGATCCGCGGCGCGGCCCGCGCAGGGCGTGGCGTGGAAATTCTGGTGGGCGATGACGACGACGCCCGGGTGGCTTCGCGCAGGCTTCTGCAGGCGACGGTGCGGCCCGTTCTCACCGACCTGGAAGTCGGCGGTGCGGCACTCATACAGGTCGCGCCCGAAAGGCCGCAGGATGTGCTCGAAGGACAGCCGCTGATCCTGTTGGCCGAAATCACTCCAAGGGGCGGAGAGCTCGTGCTTCGAGGTAGACAGGCGGGAAGCGCTTCCGTCTGGCAGCACCGGGTGGAGGTGCCTGCGGCGGGCGAGAAGGCACCGGGCTCGACCCCTCTTCCGCTTGGGGCGCTCTTCGGCAGGGAGGCGATCGAGGATGCCGAGTTGGAGTTGGCGGCAGTCCGCCATGGCATTGGGCATGAAGAGATCGAGAGCCGGATCGAGACGTTAGGGCTGCGCCACGGTATTGCCAGCAGGAAGACAAGTCTGATCGCGATCTCGGAGGACCCCACCGTAGATCCGAAGGACCCCCGGCGGCGCGAACGGCTCCCGATCGAAGTCCCTGCCGAGACCTCAGCGGAGGGACTGGGGCTGGTGCATCCGATGATGGCGGGTACTGTCTCGCTGGGAGTCGCGATGTCTCAGGCCGCAGTCTCTGACGACGAGGAAATGGCGATCCCCACTGCTCAGCTCCACCGCCTGCAAATGCCGCGCTTTGCTGCGAGACGGCTTGGCCTCGCCTGGTTGTCAAAGGGACTGAAGGCGACTCCGAGCCGGGAGTTGAACATAACCGGGGCACGCGTCCTGCAGCTGAAGGGCCCGATGCTCATCTTCGAGTTCGAAGTGCCGGAAACCGGATTTCTTCTTCCTGCTCAGGGCCAGGAGGTTCACGTTCGCTTCGAAGACGGTTCCGAGTACAGGGCGAGGATCATCGGCGACAAGAGCAGCAAGCCGGGTCCGCATCAAGAAGGCCTCACGGTGCGTCTCGCTGTGAAGTTGGTGGGCCGTAATTCCTGGGACGGTGATGAGGTGCTGATCCATTGGACTGGGCCCGTT
>JAFNAH010000111.1 GCA_017860075.1 Acidobacteriota bacterium
CAACAGAACGGACCTACTTCCGAGCGCCCCACATCCTCGCGGAAGCCTCTCTGAGGTTCGCCTGGTTGATCACGAAACCCTCGTCCAGGATCCTGTCCGGAACTTCCTTGCCGGCCTTCAGATCCAGAACCGCCTGCACTGCAGCGGAGGACTCGAAGTAGACATCCTGCACGCCGTCAGCATCCAGGTAACCTTCCACGAGCATTTGATATGCGGTGGCGTCGCCATCGAAGCCACCGAGCACCACGTGTCCCTCCTCCCCGATCTTCCTGTACTTGCCCGCCGTCTTCAACGCGGACACGATGGAGGGGAAGAGGAAATCCGACGACGTGAAAATGAAATCGATGTCCGGGTTGGCCTGCAGCCCGTTTGTCACGCCCGCGAGCGCCTTTTCCTGGTTCCATTCGGTCGGCACTCGTGCCACCACCTCGATCGTATCAGAGAAGTCTCTGAGCGCATCGTCGAAGCCGTCGCGCCTTCCGACGGCATTGATATCGCCCAGGTCGCCGATGAGGATCATCGCCTTGTGCTTCCCTCCGCTCTTCTTTGCCTGTTGCGCCATGTACTCGACAGTGGCGCGGGCGATCTTGTAGTTGTCCGCCACGACGGCCACGGCGCGGGCGTCGGTCCGGTCACAGGGACGGTTGTACAGAACGATCGGAATACCGGCCTGATTCGCGGCCCGGATCATCGGGATCACGGTCTTGGCATCCTTCGGAACAACGATGATGCCGTCGACTCTTCGGGCGATGAAACTCTGAATCTGCTCGAGCTGCCGGTTTGCATCGCCTTCCGCGATCGCCTCGAGCATGGTGATTCCGCGTTTGTTCATCTCGTCCTTCATGGCCTCGAAACTGGCCACCCAGTATTCCGTCTGAAGGATTTCAAAAGCCACGCCGATGGTCAGCCCGGCGCGCGGCCCGACCCGATTACAGGCGACAACCATCACTACTGAAAACACGAGAATTCGAAGCAGCCGGGTGCTCATGGGCTCTCTCCGTGTGACCAGGCGGCCAACCAACAAATGCAGCCTCAGGGCGTCGTGATGGCCTCGAGGGTCTCGCGCACACTGTCCGGCTCGAAGACCTTCTTCCAGTCCGGCTGGAATATCTGCGACCGCGCCCGTTCCATGGCTTTGATCGCACCGTCCGAGAACCTCACGTCGACCTCTCCGAAGAAGATGGCCAGTTGGATGTTGATGTGGCCCAGGAGAAAATCACGCGCGGCTTCCGCCGGCACTCCGCGCCGGATCGCCTCGTCCAATGCCTCGCGGATGGTCTGGATGCAGGTTTGGGAAGTGGTCTCCACAAGCGCCGGCTCGAGGATCGCCATCTGCTCGACCGTGACGCGGTGAACCTTCATTACCGGCGCAAACATCTCGCGCACCAGCGCCTCGCCCCGGGCATAGTCGTCCTCGGTGCCCTGCAGAAGAGCGCACACGACATTCTGTTTTGCCTTGATGCCGCCGTAGAAGTCACGTTGCGCTTCCGGGTCGGTCTCATCGCTGAAGACCGGAGGATGACACGGATGCGTGACGATGTAACGGACGTCCCGGCGCATCTTGACCTTCCCGGCGCAGGGCGCCGCAGGATCCAGGCAGACGACCATGGCGCCGCTCCGGAGATCAGGCAGGATCTCCGCAGATATACGCTCAATCAGGCGGTCAGGTACTGCCAGAATGACGAAATCGGCGTCACCGAGCGCCTGATCCTGCGGGGTTGTCTCGAGGCCTCGTTTCCTGAGGTTTTCTCGCCCGGCCTCTCCCACCTCAACGTAGTGCATCCGGTGAGGAGTGTCCCTCAACCGGTCTGCGATGCGGCATCCTATTTTGCCGCCCGCACCCATGAGAGCAATGGTCTTCATGTGCATTTCTCCTATACGAACTCAGAGTCCCCCGATTCTTGACTGTCCACAAAGCCTTCGCGTCAGGCCGCGGAGCCGATCTCCACGACTTGTCCGCTGCACGCCGATTCGTAGGAGGCAAAAACAAGCTGGACCGTTCTCAAGTTATCCTCGCCGGTGGTCTCGGCCTCGCCCTCTCCCCGGAGCGCCGCGAGCAGATCCGCGTTGCATGGGACGATGCTGGCGTGCACCAGATCGTAAGCCGGGTCGGCCCACGCGTATCGGGGCGGCGGGTAGCGCCTGGCGTGAGTGCCTTCGGCCGTCGTGACGCGGATCCAGTAGTCAGGCCCCAATTCCAACGATCCCCTGGTCCCCTCGACGAAGATGTGGGTCTCGGGGAAGCGTTCGCGTTCGGTGCGACTGGCGTAGCTCAAGTCGCACGCCACGGTCGTCCCTCCGCCCATCTTCATTATCACCGTGGCTACGTCTTCTCCGCGAATGTCCTCGTGGATCCGGTGTGTCCGGCAATAGAGGGTTTCGGCCTCACCGAAGAGAAAGCGCGCCACATCCAGGATGTGGCTCCCCATGTCCGTCAGGATGAACTGCTCAATTTCCTTAAGGAAGGGCTGGTTGTCGAACACCGGGAAACTGGTGCAGTACTGGATCCGCGCGCGGAAAGGCGTTCCTATTCGCTCCGCGGTCAGCTCTGCCTTCAGCTGACGGATCGGTGTCTGCCAGCGCCAGTTTTCATGGATATAAAGGGGGACGCCGGCGTGGCGGCAGGTCTCGAGCATTTGCCGCCCCTCCTCCAACGACGTCGCCATTGGCTTCTGGCAGGTGACCGGCAAGCCATGTTCTGCGGCGAGAGAAACAAACCGATTGTGGGTCGATACGTCGGTGATGACGTCGAGGAAATCCAGCTTTTCCCGGCGCAGCATTTCCCCGGCATCGTCGTAAACTGCCGGGATACCGAACTCTCGTGCCAGCACCTCGGCCTTGCCGCGTGTTCGATTGTAGAGCGCCACGCACTCGGCACCCTTCAGCTCTCGCCAGGCTGCAAGCTGAAAACGCGACCAGAAGCCCGTCCCGGCAATCGCAAATCGCGATGCCGGAGCCCTCGTCCTGGATTTCGGGTTATCTTTGCCACCGGGATTTCCAAACATCACGAACTCCCTCGATCTCTGACTCCGGAGTGCGTCCGCGCCGTCGGCGCGGACAGGATGCGCGCTTCGGCGAAGCGAGCCCACGTTCTCCTGCCGAGGCAGATCATTGCGCCGGGCCCGGCGCTCCCGCGCTGCCGGGCGGAGGATATCCTTTTGAAGCGTCGTCGAGAACAAGCACCCAGTCCAGGTGCTCGCCCGGGTCCGGTGGTGCGAATTCGCGTTCCCCTGTGTTGGGGAACTCTCCGATCAGTTTCGCTGAGCCATTCCGCGGGTTGAACCACCAGGCCTTCACCCGTTCTCCCCCGATTCTGTCCATGTGCACGCTGAACCTGCGGCCTACGGGAGCATAAATCATCGCGTAGCTGCCTTCCTCGTCACGCGTGGCCACAAAACGCGCACGGCCGGCGCCTGGAACGGACGCCTTCACCCTGGACACGACCAGGATGGCATCGTCAGGGGCTCGAGTCAGGAACGGCCGGGACTCGATCAATTGGCGAGCAAACTTCATCTGGCCGGCACCGGGCTGATCGATCGCCTCGTACCACGGCATGAGCGGGCCATTGACCGGTTCACGGCCCGGTTGCCACATCTGCCATACGGCGTGATTTCCGTAAGTATGCCCGAAAGCACCGCTGAACAAGTCCCAATAGAGCGGACTGCGCACGTCCGCGGCTACCGAATAACCCAGCTCCCCGGGTTTGAAGGAAACCGGGTGGTCCTCGTAGAGCGGTTCCCCGTCGATTACCGGCTTGACCGGAACGCGGTCGTAATCCGAGCGTGTGGATGCGTAGCGCTCGAATTCGGCGCCGTGGCCGTTCTGCCGCATGTTGAAGTCGAGCCACTCCTCCTCATGGAACCACTCCGCGGAACCGGTGCCGCCGGTGGGGTGCAGCGTAATGAGATGCTCTCCCGCATCGCCCCGGCGCAAGCCCTGCGCCATGGCCCGCAGTATCTCCTTCTGTGAGTCGCTTTCCACGGGGCGATCGCCCCCGAGGATCCAGATGATCGGCTTGCCGCGGTATCGACGGCCGAGCCACTCCCCGTAGAGCGCGGCATTCTGTGGCGTGAAGATCTCCGGTCCCTTTCCCCACTTCTTGTTCCACTTGTCTCCCCATGTGGGAAGGAAGCCTATGAACAATCCCAGCTGCTCCGCTTTGTCGACGATAAAATCAACGTGGTCCCAATAGTCGTTTTCGGGGCCCTCGCGCACGGCGGGCTTCGTCGGATCGTTGTCTGTCAGAGGCATGTATCCGTAAGGATTGGGGGCGTTCAATCCGTCCAGTTCGGCGAGCGCGACGGCCTGGATGACGGTGAAGCCCTTCCGCGCGCGGTCTTCCAGGTAGCGCGTCGCTTCTTCGCGATTCAGGCGATGAAACAACTCCCACGCCGTGTCGCCGAGGTAGAAAAACGGCTGCCCGTCTTCCTTCACGAGAAAACGGTGATTCCCGTTCACCTGAAGCCGCGGCGCACCGGCAGCGCACAGGGAAGCCGTCGGCGCGGCGATCGCGCACAACATGATCACAGCCTGGTGGACAGAACGCCGGACAACGCTGAGAACAGCGCTCGGTGCCGCCGGCGAAGTATTACATCTTCTTTCGCGGCGATTCATCGATGGCAACCTCCTTTCCCGGTCCCGGGATGAGACTCGTAGGCGACTGCATGGTGAATTGAAACCGGGTAACTGCGTCGCGTTCGATCTTCTCCAACACTGCACCCACCGCTCCGAGCACGCCGCTGAAGTATCCCAGGCGGGACACCTGGACCTGGATCCTTCGATGTTTCCATACGGGGACCCCGGACTTCAACCCATTCTGGAAATGCTGCAGGAGCAGGGGATTGTTCTCAACGATTCCGCCCGAAAGGATGATCATCTCCGGATCCAGGATCTGAATGATCGAGACGACCCCGGCGGCAAGATGCCCGGCCAGAGCGCGGATCGCTTCGGAGGCAGCGGCATCGCCTGCCTGCGCCGCTGTGATGACTTCCTCGGCGTCCTTGAAACGTCCGCCGGCGAACCGGAGCAGGGCCGAAGCATTGGCATACGCCTCGAGGCAGCCTCTCTTCCCGCAAGTGCATGGGTGGCCGTCGGGCACGAGGGTGATGTGGCCGAGCGCGTTGGCAAAGAAATGAGGGCCGCGGTTGAGACCGCCCCCGATCACGCAGCCTCCGCCCACACCGGTCCCCAGCGTCAGGCAGACAAAATCCCGCACCGTCCGGCCGACACCGAACTGTCTTTCAGCGAGTGCGAGTGCGTTGGCGTCATTCTCGACCGCCACAGGCAGGCCGGTTGCTTCTTCCAGCTCCGCTGCAATCGGCGTGCCTGTCCAGCCTGGAAGATTCTCGGTGGCATACACCACCCGGCCCGTGTAGAAGTCTACCCAACCGGCTGTGGCAATGCCGAGAGCGGAGGGTGTGATCCCTTTCTGCCGTGCAGTAAGCATCCACTGGCGAGCGACCGACTTCAGATGATCGATGAGAACCTGGCGCCCTCCTCCGGCGGGAGTCGGGACCACTGCGGTGTGGAGCAGTTCCCCTTCCCGCGAGACAATCCCCGTTTTGGTGTTTGTTCCGCCCAGGTCAATGGCCAGAAAATGCCGATTCTGTGCCTTGTCTTCCCGTTCCATTGACAGCAGGCCGGCAAAACGCCGGGTGATTTCCCCGGGGGCGGTGATGGCGGTGCCGACGACGACGGCGAACGACCCGGCACGCATGGCTTCCCGGGCCTGCTCCGGCGTGTGGATACGCCCCTCGGTCACTACGCCGTATATCCGCGCAGCGTCGTGGCGATCAAATCGGCGCCCGCCTGCTGGGCTGCGAGCGCTTCATCCAGGGTAGCGATATCTGCCATGACCGGCACTCCGAGCTCCGCCCTGATCCGGCGAAGCCGGTCCAGCGCGCCAAGCTCCTGTCCCCTGCGTGTACAGTCGAGCGCGATGATGTCGGCCCCGGCAGCCACAATATCCTTTGCGGCCTCGAACGACCCGGTAATCAGCCATCCACCTTCCGGAAACGGGGTCTTGCGGATGCCGATAATCGGCAGGTCAACTGCTCGTCGTATCGCGGCGACATCCGCAACACCGTTCGCGCGGATTCCGGCCGCCCCGCCTTGCCGGGCCGCGACCGCGAAGCGCGCCATCGCATCCGGGCCGTGGAAGATGTCCCCTTCCGGCGCCTGGCAGGAAACGATCAGTTGCCCGCGCAGTTTCTGACAGACTTCAGGCAAGTCCTTCATGACACACCCAACCTGGATGAAGTTGCACACAGGATGATTGCCGCTATGATCGTGGCGATCCCGTAACGCATGAGTCGGGCTGCCTGGGGCTTCGCACTGCGCCATTCCCCCAGCCAGACACCCATCAGGTTCGCTACCAGCAGGCCGACCGCCAGGCTCAAAGGCCAGCCTATGGAAGGTCCCATGTCGCCGAGCAGCGGGGTAGCGGCCCCGTAAAGAAAAATGCTGCCTCCCCACAGCAGCCCCATCAGGATGCTCAACCCCCAGGCCCTGACGCCGCCCGAACCTCCCATCAGGGTTCGTGATCTGTTCTTGTTCATCAGATAGAGGCAGAACAGGATGTTCGGAATGGAACCTGCCGCAAGCATCAACAGCCAGATGGTATTGGTGGCGGTGAACTGCGAATATCCCATGCGCACGCCGGTGTCGGCTATCGGCAGCGCCAGTGAGTATCCGATATTGAAGATTGCCGACAGTATGCCGGAACCAATGCAGAAGAAATAAGCCCTGGTGCGCTTCCCCGGCGTGATCGTGCGATCGGCAGCTCCTTCGCGCAGGCGGCCGGCCAGGCCGCAGAGGGTCACACCCAGGAGAAAGGTCACGATGCCCGACAAGAGAAGGATCAGTTGCGCGTTCAACTGCAACTGACGGCGGAGGATCAGCGGGACCAGTGATCCCATGGCCGAACTCAGGCCGATCACAAGGCTGTTGGCCAGTGATACTCCCAGATAGTCCACACTCAGGCCAAACAGGATGGCGCCAAAACCCCATGTGAAACCGAATAGCAGGGCAGAGGACACAGCGCTCGAGGGGGCAGCCGCATACAATCCGCCGGGGTTGGGCCCCATGGCGGCCACCAACCCGGCGGGCATAAGCAAGCAGGCCGTCACGATGAAGACCAGCCAGATGTTCTCCCACTTCCACCCATGGATCATCTTCATCGGAGCCGTGAACAGTCCGTTGCAGAGACCTGAAACAACGGCCAGCAGCACCCCCCCAGTGATCATTGCCGATGCTCCCCGTTTAGTATTGGCTTGACGTGCAAAAGAGAGCCCTGTTAATGAGGATGCTTAGAACATCCGGAGCGTCTCGATGCTAGCAGAGAAGCGGGAGGAGCCCAACATGAAAGAATTCAACCGTCGGGATTTTCTCTGCGCCCTGGGCGTCTCAGGGGGGCTGGCAGCAAGCGGCTGCATGGAATCGATCTCCCGGGCCGCAGCAGGGCCGGCCAAACCGATCCTGGGCAGCTGGTTCGAGTTCCAGCATCACTCCATAAAGGAAGGCGTTCCCTGGAATCCGGCCTGTGCCGCCTTCACGTGTGAACAGTGGGACGCCAAGATCCGGGAGCTCTCGGAACTTGGGATGCAATACCTCGTTCTCTTGTGCACGGCACTCTACTTCAAGGCGTTCTTCCGGACGAACATATTTCCGCCGTTTCGTATCGCGTGCGAGGATCCCATCGAAGCGATCCTGACGGCGGCGGACAAGTACGGGATCAAGTTCTTCATCGGGGGAGGTTTCTACGGCAAGTGGGACAGCCCCGACATCCTCAAGGATCCCGTGGCGGGAAAGAAGCGACTCCAGGCCTTCGAGGAGCTCACGAAGCTCTACTCGGCGCACAAGAGCTTCTATGGGTGGTATTGGCCGAACGAGGCCTTCATCAATCCTTACTACTCCGAGGAATTCGTCCAATATGTCAATACCTGCTCGCGCCTGGCACGCTCATTGACTCCCGGGGCGAAGATCCTGATTGCCCCGTATGGAACGCGTGTGGCTCGCCCGGACGACAACTACGTGCGGCAACTTGAAAAGCTGGATGTCGACATCATCGCCTATCAGGATGAAGTGGGAGTTCGGAAATCAAAGGCAGATGAAACGCCGGCGTTCTACGAAGGGTTGAATAAGGCACACCAGCGTGTACCGCGTGCGGCGATCTGGGCCGATGTGGAGATATTCGAATTCCAGGGGAAAGTCTACGAAAGCTCCCTGCTCCCCGCGTCGTTTCAGCGCGTCCAGCGGCAGCTTGAAGCAGTCTCTCCGTTTGTCGACACCGTTCTCGTCTACCAGTACCAGGGAATGATGAACAAGCCCGGTTCGGCCGCTTTCGCCGGCCCGCCGGACTCGACCCGCCTCTATTCCGACTATGCAGAATGGTTGCGTATCCCGCCATGTTGAGAGGGAAGTAGTGGCCTCGCCGCACGCGATGTCCGCTTCACGCTCCGGCCTGAAGTAGGTCCGCTCTGTTAGAGCGGACCCAGATCTGGTGCCTCGCAGCTAGCCCGGATAATTCATGAGACGTCCATGAGGATGGGCTTCAGGACGCGGAAGAACGCGGATAGACGCCGATCGAGAATACTGATTCGATCCGCGTGCGGAGCTTTTGCCGTCAGCGTTTTCCCGTGTCCGTAAATGCTTGGTGCCAGCTCACCCATGGATAAGCCGGGCTAAGGGTCCGGTCTTGCAGACCGGACCTCCTCCGTCAGCTCTTCACGATGCCCAGCTGCCAGAGGATAAACGCATAGTCGAAAGCGATCTCCCGCAGGCGGTTGTACCGGCCGGACTGGCCGCCGTGGCCGGCCGGGTCCATATTGATCTTGAACACAAGCAGGTTGGAGTCGGTCTTCATCGCCCGCAGTTTGGCCGCATACTTGGCCGGTTCCCAGTACATCACCTGGCTGTCGTTCAAGGAGGTCTTCACCAGGAGCGCCGGGTACGCCTTCTTCGCCACCTTGTCGTACGGGCTGTATTGGATCATGTAGTCGTACTGTTCTTTGATCTTGGGATTGCCCCACTCCTCGAACTCGCCCACGGTCAGCGGCAACGACTCGTCGAGCATCGTGTTGATGACGTCCACAAACGGAACGTGGGACACGACGACTTTGAACAGGTCAGGCCGCATGTTGGTTACCGCCCCCATGAGCAAGCCTCCGGCGCTACCGCCCTCTATGGCCAGCATGTCCTTCGATCCGTAACCCTGCGCCAACAGGTATTCGGCGCAAGATATGAAATCGGTAAATGTGTTCATCTTCGACATCATGCGGCCCTGATGTGAGCCGTCGCGAGGACTACGCCGCGGTCGAGCAGGGATATCGCGTTCGAATTGAAGGTGTCCGGCATGGACATTCCGTAAGAGCCGTAAGCGTAAAGGTGAAGTGGAGCTTTGCCGTCGCGCGTGAGGCCCTTCCGGTACACGATCGAGATCGGGACCTTCGTCCCGTCCGATGCGGGCGCAAGAACTCTCTCTGTCTGGTAGCGGGATGCGTCGTAGCCCCCGAGCACTTCCTGCTGCTTCAGCAGCTTGCGCTGCCGCGTCTGGACATCATAGTCGTAGACGGAACTCGGCGTGATCGGTGACTGGTAGTTGAAACGGTACAGGGTGGTCTTGAATTCGGCGTTGCCGCCCGGGAAGACTGAATAGACCTGTTCCGGAAACTCGATGCGGTGTGATGATCCGGTCTTGAAGTCGGTGACCCTCAGCTGTGGCAGACCGTCCTCGCGCTCGAACAGCACGTACTGGTCCTGAAAGAGATCGATGCCCTCCAGCATGACGTTTTCACGGTGAGGCACCAGTTCCTTCCAGCCGGCCTTGCCCGGGCCGGAAACCGGCGCGGTCACAAGTCGGAAGTTGCGGCCGCCGGAATTCGTGCGGATGTAAAAGAGGTCGCCGCGGTGGTCGACGTCGTATTCATGTTCCTTTTCGCGCGGCGCGACCACCTGCCAGGAACCGTCAGGATTGCCGGCAGCGAGATATCGGACCTCACTTGCGGTGTGGCTGTTCGACGCAAGGAGCAGGTACGCGTCGCTGCGTGTCCGCCCGACGTTGAGTTCGAACATCTCGTCCTTCTCTTCATAGACCAGTGGATCAGGGGACTTCGAACCCAACCGGTGACGGTACAGGCGGTAGGATCTCTTGGCGTCATTCTCCACCGTGTAAAAGAGCGTCTTGCCGTCGGAAGCCCATGCGACGCTATCGACGCGAGGGATCCTCTCCTCCAGGAGCTGCCCCTTGCGCAGGTCCTTGACGTACAGCGTATAGACACGAAATCCCGTTGTGTCGATCGAGTAGGCAAGCAGTCCGTTGTCCGGACTCACCCAATAACCGCCCAATCCGATGTACTTCTCGGATTGGCCGAGCTGGTTCAGATCGACCGTCACTTCCTCGGGTGACTCGAGCGTTCCCTTCTTGCGACAATAAATCGGATACTGTTTCCCCTGCTCGGTGCGGGTGTAGTACCAGTAGCCGTGATCAAGCATCGGCACGCCCATGTCGGTTTCCTTGATGCGCCCGAGCATCTCTTTGTACAGCGCCTCCTGCAACGGCTGCGTCGGCTTCATAACCGCGTCGGCGTAAGCGTTCTCCGCCGCGAGGTAGGCTGTAACCGCAGGACTGCCCTTCTCGCGCAGCCAGTAGTAATCATCAACAAGTTTCTGCCCATGAAGAACGGTCTCATGAGGAATCCTGGATGCAGCAGGTGGCTGAACAGCCACCTCCGTTCTGGGGGCAGTACGTGAACAGGCGATCGAGAGCACGAGCCAGAGCAGGGCGATCTGTCGTTTCATAAAATCAACTCCTCCGGGCAGGCAAGAACTGGGAAGCATAATCCGCATCCGGGTGGAATGCAAAGCCGCGTTCCCGATTGGAGCGGCAGAGGTCAACAACGACCTGTCGGGCGGAGGCGAGCGGGCGCGACGGTCCGCACAGGCTGCGCGGCCCGGGCCTGAAGTCGCAGCCCTGTCCGCATCCGGTTCCCCATCAATACTATGGTAAGCTCGATGCCGAAGCTCCCGCTTGGAAAGCTGAGAGGAGGGCGCCCGATGAGAAGCCCGGTCGCGGACACGTCCGCCGGCACACCGCCTGACCATGGAGCCCTGCCTCGCTGGGAAACGGCAGAGCTGTCGGCGCCGCCTCCTTTCAGCGTCCGCAACCTCATGCGCGTTCTCGGGCCTGGGGCCATCCTGGCAGCAACGTCCGTCGGCGGCGGCGAATGGCTGCTCGGCCCGGCAGTAGGAGTCAAGTACTCCACCTCGATCTTTCTCATTGTGACGGTTGCGATCCTTCTTCAAGTCATCTTCAACATCGAGGGGATCCGCTACACGCTGTACACGGGCGAACCGATCTACGGCGGCATTATGCGACTCAAGCCGGGACCGAAGTTCTGGGCAGGCTTCTACACCCTGATCGGATTCATGCAGCTCGGATGGCCGGCCCTGGCAGGCAGTGCCGCCGCCGTCCTGTTCAGCGCCTGGGCGGGACGCATACCGGGTGAAGGGGACGCGGGCGTCCAGGGATGGATCACGACGGCGGTGCTCGCGGTTATCATCATGATTCTTTCGTTCGGCGGGACGATAGAGCGGATGCTCGAGTACTTTGCGTGGACGATGCTGGCGGTCGTGTTCTCCTTCCTGCTTTTCATCAACGTCATCTTCGTACCCGCCTCCCACAGCTGGAGTACTTTCATCGGATTCTTCAGCTTCTCAGGCCTCCCGTCCCCGATCGACTGGACCCTGCTCGCGGCTCTTGCGGCCATGGCCGGCTCGGGCGGCATGGGAAACCTGACGGTAAGCAATTGGGTCCGCGACAAGGGATTCGGCATGGGCTCGAAGGTCGGCGCGATCGCCAGCGCCATCGGCGGGGTGAAGATTCAGCTCTCCCATGTCGGCAAGATCTTCGTCGTAAACGAGGAGACGCTCGTTCGGTGGAAGGACTGGATGCGATACGTCCAGGCAGACCAGTTCTGGGTATGGGGCGCGTTCTGTTTCCTGGGCATGTATCTCAACGTAAACCTCGCCACTTATGTGATACCTCACGGCACCGACCTCCAGGGTCTGGCTGCCGGAGCCTACCAGGCAAAATACCTCGCCGACAGGTTCTGGCCGGGCTTCTGGTTTCTGACACTGTTCAACGGGTTCTGGCTTCTCTTCAAGACGCAGTTGGGCAATACGGACATCCTGGTGCGGTCCGTTGCCGACGCTCTCTGGATGTCGAGCGGCCGGCTGCGCGAGCGCGCCGGCGGGGGCATACAGAAGATCTACTACGGGATTCTTATCGTCTATTCCGTGTGGGGAGCCCTCGCCATCCGCTGGGCGACGCCAATGAGACTCTTCATGATTTTCGCCAACACTGCGGCCGTGATCATGGTGATTGCCGGGGTGCAGATCTTCCGTGTGAACCGCCGCTTCCTGCCGCCCGCGCTTCGCCCTCCGCTTTGGCGGGAGGCCATGCTCCTGGCCTGCTCCGTCTTCTATGCCTTCTTCTCTTTTGTGGTAATTATGGGCCTGGTCCGATCGTTTTTCCGCATATAACGCCACCGTCCAACTTTAGTCGGACGGGGCAACAAAGGAGGTTGTACATGGCACGGATTTCTCTGATCTGTGTGACATACGTGGCCTTGCTCTGCGTCCCATTGCGTTCTCAGGACTCCCGGGCGGTGCGCCTGCCCGATCCTCAGTACAAAGGCAAGGTCTCGGTGGAAGAGGCGCTGAAACAGAGGAGATCGATTCGGAGCTACACGAGCGCCCAAATCTCCCTGAATGACCTCTCACAAGTACTCTGGGCCGCACAGGGGGTGACGGAGAAGGTCGAGAGAGAACCCTCCTGGTGGACCGGCTCAAAGTGGTACGGCGGGTTCCGGACAGCCCCATCCGCAGGAGCGCTGTATCCGCTCGAGGTCTACGCACTGGTGGGAAATGTCGCGGGGCTGCAGACAGGGACCTATCAATATCATGCTGAGGACCACTCTCTACTTAAGCTCACGACGGAGGACAAGAGGCCTGCGCTTCTTGAAGCCGCTCTGAGACAGGAATCCATCAAGGAGGGAGCGGCGGTGCTCGTCATCACAGGCGTGGTCGCAAGGACGGCCATTAAATATGGAGAACGTGCCCAGAGATATGTCTGTATGGAAGCCGGCTCTGTTGCGCAGAACGTCTACCTTCAATCGCAATCCCTGGGGCTGGGCACCGTCCTTATAGGCGCCTTCCGAGACGCGGGGGTGAAGGAGGCGCTTAAGCTCCCGGCGGACGAGGATCCGCTCGTTATCATGCCGATCGGAAGGAAACAGTAGAGATTCTTTGAGGCCTTCGAGCCTTTGCGGTGAGTCTTTCGGGCCTACCCCAAGGCCCTAGGAACCTCCACCGACTACTTTCATGCGCTTGGGATACAGGCAGTGAACAAGCGAGGCAAGAATCAGTAGCCGCACTTCGGGACGGCTCACTTTGACCCTGCAGCCGTGATCGAGCACGTTGCAGGTGCGCAGTCGTGCCAGCGTTTCCACGCCGATCAACATCGGCAGCGTGCAAGCCATACGGACCCTCAGTTGGCTGCGCGGAAGC
>JAFNAH010000598.1 GCA_017860075.1 Acidobacteriota bacterium
TCTCAGGTCATCGAGGTGTCCGGCGGAAGTTTCCAGGTCGGAGACGAGGTGGAGGTACAGGTCGATCTCGAGAGACGACGGTCGACCATGAAGAACCACACCGCGACCCACCTGCTCCAGGCGGCTCTGAGGAAGGTGCTCGGACCACACATAAAGCAGGCAGGATCACTGGTGGCCCCGGACCGCTTGAGGTTCGACTTCACTCATTTCGCACCGCTGAGCCCGGCCGAGATCGAGCGGATCGAAGACGAAGTCAATTCCCAGATCTGGAAAAACAGCCAGGTAGTGACGACCGTGATGCATCTCGACGAGGCGATGGGCTCGGGAGCGATCGCGCTCTTCGGAGAGAAATACCAGGAGAACGTCAGGGTGGTGGAAGTCCCGGGGTTCAGCAAGGAGCTCTGCGGCGGGACCCATGTCCCGGCGACCGGGACGATCGGATTGTTCAAAATCGTGTCGGAGGCCGGGATTGCCGCAGGCGTCAGGCGCCTGGAGGCTGTGACAGGAGCGGGTGCCCTTTTCCGGTTCCGCTCCGACGAGCAGCTTCTGGATGCGATCCAGGAGGAGTTCCGTATCGGCAGGTCGGAAATACCGGCGCTCCTCGAGAAGATGCAGGCCCAGATCCGCGACCTGCAGCGCCAGACAGGCCAACTGAAAGTACAGGTCGCGCGCGCGAACCTTGGCGACGTCCTTGCGCAAGCCCGCCAGATCAAAGGTGTCAGGGTCGTGGCATCCGTTCTGCCGGGGACGGACCGCACGGCGCTCAGGGAAATCGCCGACGATCTGAAAGGCCGGCTCGGTTCCGGCATCATCGTCCTGGGGACCTCCCAGGAGGGTAAAGTCGCTCTGATAGCGATGGTGACCGAAGACCTCGCCGGACGGGCGCCGGCCGGCAAAATCATAAAGGGAATCGCTCCGATCGTGGGCGGGTCAGGTGGCGGCAAACCGGAATTGGCGGAAGCTGGTGGTAAAGATTCGTCCGGACTAGCCGATGCTATAGAAAGGACTTACGCGATTGTTGAGGCATTGCTGACCGATGGAGCGTGATGCCGATCCAATCATGCGTCGATCCGTGGCAGTGGACAGGAACCGGCTCCTGGGTATGTGCATGAGTTCACTTAGACTTTTTCCAGCCCCCCGGTATCTTTCTGATGGGATGTATTCTCGTCTATCGGAGGGATTGATGAAGAAGTCCGGCCTGCTGTTGAGGCTTGTCGTATTCGCGGCCCTGGTGATTGCCGGCAGCGGCATCAGCCGGGCCGAGACCCTTTTCTCCTACGTGGACGAGAGCGGCGTCCGCATTTTCACCAACATCGCGCCCAAGGGCCCGGTTCAGGACCTGAAGATGAGCGGCCAACCCGTAACGGCACCGGCGACCGCCGGAGTTGCCGGGGGCAGCAAGGCCGGCACCAATTACGATGTGATTATCGACAAGTACGCCGAGGAATACCGCGTCGACCCGGCGCTCATCCGTTCCATGATTGCCACGGAGTCGTCTTTCAACCCCAAAGCCGTTTCCAGGAAGGGTGCACAGGGCCTCATGCAGCTGATGCCGTCGACGGCAGCCCGAATCGGCGTCCGGGATGCGTTCGATCCCGAAGAGAATATCCGCGGCGGCACGAAACACATGCGGGTCCTGCTCGACACTTTCGGCAACGACCTGAACCTGAGTCTCGCGGCCTACAATGCCGGGGAGAACCTCGTCCAGAGACTGGGCCGCATCCCTGATTTCAAGGAGACACACGACTACGTCCGCAGCATCAAACAGCGTTACGGTAAGAGCACGATGACCCTTGATTCCGAAACCTCGAACAGGGGTCCAACGACGTTCCGTTACCTGGATGAGAACGGGGTTCTTCACCTGACAAACATCGCTCCCGTGCAGCGCGCTGCCCCGGACGAGGATACCCTGGCGCAGTCCCGGCCCTGATGCCGGCGGACGTTTCCCGCAAGACCTTAAGTATCAATATCTTACTTGACACAGGTCCTGGTGCGGTTTAGCATAGCGACTATGAGCCACGGCTCGCCTCGCTCGTGGGAAGGCAAAATGCCTCGCGCGACAGTATCTATTCCATCGCCATGCAGTGGGACCGGGAAGGTGCTGAGAGTGCCCTGCAACAGGCCCGGGAAATCCGCAGCAATCTTGGCGACGCTCAGTCATCGAACAGGGGCGACTACCTGAGGTGCGTCAGGCTCTACAAGCGTGTCTGGCTCAGCGATCCGCACTACTCCGGCTGCGACGACGCCATTTATGAAGCAGCGCTGCTGTACCAGGAAATGAGCGGGAAATTCAAGGCGCCCGAGTACATCCAGGAGAGCGCCGACCTTCTCCGTTTCCTCCTGAAGGATTACAGCGTCAGCCCGTTCCGAAGGGATGCGCGGGCCCGCCTCGCGGCTTTGGAGGGACAGTCTCCCGAATCCGCACCTGTCCAGGCTGCCATGGAGGTGCGAACAACCGATGCCTCTGCCAGGACGGTGCCGCAGGCTTCGCCCGCAGCCCCCCAAGGGGTGTCTCCGCCGACGGATCATGCCGCAGACGCGACGGCAGGCGCCGCCGGTCACGGCGGGCCGGCTACGGTACAGAGCATCCGCCACTGGTCCGCGGGCGACCGCACGCGGGTCATGATCGACGTCGACGGCCCGGTACGATTCCAGAGCGGGAAGGTCGAAAACCCGGATCGCCTCTTCTTTGACCTCAGCAACGCG
>JAFNAH010000599.1 GCA_017860075.1 Acidobacteriota bacterium
ACGAGACCTTTCTGTGCTTCAGACACTGGTATGTTGAGCGCGTACAACTCTGAGCAGGACCGCTGTTCAACCCCTCCAGGGTTGAATCTCGAGAGTAACTCCATCCTTCCCAGGGTTTCCACCCTGGGCTCTTCTATCCCTTTCAGGGTCGCCAGCGGCGGCCACGGTCTACCCGCATCATCACTGCTAAACCGCCGTGGGAGGGGTCGTACAGCCACCCCGGAGGGGTGAAACAGAAAAGCCCGGGGTGAAAACCCCGGGATAGAGGGACAGCCTCAAACATCAACCCTGAAGGGGTTGAACAGAGCCCGTGCTGCACATGCCGACTGCCGTCCTCTGCGAGGGCCACCCTGCTACCTCCGTATGAGCTGCTGACGTTTCTCCTGTCAATCGCCGCGGGAGGGATTGTCTTGGCCTTTTCCCCGCTGTGTTTCCGACATCGGTTGACCTTTGGGCCGCGGCAAACGAGAATGTGAGTTCACTCATTCAGGAAAGGAACATGAAGATGAGCTATCAATTTGATCGCAAGCGGGTCGACAGGTTAATGCGCGAGTCGGGCGTCGTGGTCGTAATGAACAAGGACCACGTCAAGAAGCCCGAGGACATGATTGTCACGATGCAGGAGGTCTACCGGGCGGGATACGTCGCCGAGGTCACTTTCCGCATCGAAGAAAACATCCTGCGCGAGGGGATGCAGGAGTTGGTGAAGATCCGGGCTGCCGCTCCACGGGAAAAACCCATGGTCCTCGGCGTCGGCTCGGTCATCAATCCCCGCGAACTACATGCGGCGATCGAGATGGGCTTCGACATGATCGTTGCGCCCGCGAACGTCATGGGCGGGTACGGCGAGGGCGTCGAGTTCGTGAAGATCTGCCAGCAGCACGGGGTCTTTTCCGCCCCGGCGATCTTTTCGCCGACGGAGATGCAGTATTTCATAGAACGCCCCGACGGGCTGGAACCCGACGCGATCAAGATCTTCCCCGCCCGATCTCACGGGCCGAAGGGGTTGGGCGACCTGCTGGCGCCTTTTGTGCGCGACCGTCACAAAGGCAGGATCATCATGCCCACGGGCGCGGTCGACTACGAGACCGGGCCGCAATACCAGGACGCGATAAGGAAGCGCGGCTTCTTCCCCGTCCTGGGGATGTCGTCGCCTCTGGCTCTCATCGACAAGGAAAAGAAGCCGGGTGATCCCGACTGCGTCCGGCGCTCGCTGGCCGAATTCCGGGCGAAGTTCCAGGGGTCCGCCTCTGGCCAATAGGCGCGCCCGGCGGATCCACCCGCAGCCACACTCATACTGCGCAACGCCAGGGTTTGGACCGGTGACGAGAAACAACCGATCGCCCAGGCAGTCGCGGTTCTGGGCGACGAGATTGTCCGCGTCGGAACGGACCGGGAAATCGATGCCTTACGAGGTCCGAGTACGGTCGTCCGGGATCTGGGCGGCAGGCTCATTCTGCCCGGGTTCAACGACTCTCATCTCCATTTCGCCGACGCCGGCAGGAACCTGCTGAGCGTGAAGCTCCGGGACGCCGACAGCCCTGAGGAGTTGGCGAGACGCCTCGGCGACTTCGCGCGAAATCTCCCCAAGGGCGAATGGATCCTCGGGGGAGACTGGGATCACGAACGCTGGCAGGGAGCCCCGCTGCCGACCAGGCAACTGATAGATGCGGTGACGCCGGACAACCCGGTCCTGGTAAACCGGCTCGACGGTCACATGAGTCTCGCCAACTCGCTGGCGTTGAAGCTCGCCGGAGTCAGCCGGAACACGCGCGATCCCGCAGGCGGCACGGTGGTGCGAGATGCATCGGGCGAACCTACCGGCGTGTTGAAGGACGCGGCCGCCGGGCTGGTTGACCGCATCGTCCCCCCGCCGAGCCCCGAACAGAGGCGCAAGGAGATTCTGGCCGCCCTCGCCGAGGCCCGCTCCAATGGCGTGACGAGCGTGCAGGACATCACGCCGGCACCCGATTTCGCCGCCTACCAGGCGTTGGAGCAATCGGGAGAGCTGACCGTGCGGATTCACTGCCGCACCGCGATCGCGGATTACAGGCAATTGGCGGACCCGGGAATCCGGGCCGCGTTCGGGAACCGGTGGCTCAGGCTCGGATCCCTGAAAGCGTTTGCGGACGGATCCCTCGGATCGACTACCGCTCTGTTCTTCTCGCCGTACGACGATGCTCCCGGAACGACCGGCCTGCCTGCGCCGGAGATGTTTCCCGAAGGGAACATGAAGAAGCTCGTGTCGGCCGCCGACGCGGCGCACCTTCAGGTAACGGTTCACGCGATAGGCGACAAGGCCAACAACATAATGCTGAACATCTACGAGGAGGTAGAAAGAGAAAACCCGAAGTGGGATCGCAGGTTCCGCATCGAGCACGCGCAGCACCTGCTGGCGTCCGACATCCCACGGTTTGGGAAGTTGGGCGTGATCGCCGCGATGCAGCCCTATCACCTCATCGATGACGGCCGGTGGGCCGAAAAGCGCATCGGCAAGGAGCGCTGCAAGACCACCTATGCGTTCCGGTCGCTGCTCGATACCGGCGCGCAGGTAGCGTTCGGCAGCGATTGGCCGGTGGCGCCGATCAGTCCGATCCTCGGAATCTACGCGGCAGTCACACGGCGCACCCTCGACGGTAAGAACCCGGACGGTTGGATCCCCGAGCAGAAGATAAGCGTGGCGGAGGCCGTCAAGGCCTATACAAGGACCTCTGCCTACGCGGAATTTGCTGAAGACACGAAAGGCACCATATCACCCGGGAAGCTCGCGGATCTTGCGGTTCTCTCAGCGGACATCTTCAATCTGCCGCCGGAAGAGATCGAGAAGGTGGAGGTTGTCTGCACGGTCGCAGGCGGCCGGATCGTATACGAACAGGGCAAGTAGCGGAGACCGTCACTACCGGGAAGGAGCAGAAGGTAGCGCATATGCGTTCTGTCTTGCAGCGTGTGAACTACGCCGCCGTGAGGGTGGACGGCATTGAGATCGCACATATCGGGAAGGGGATCCTGGCCCTCGTCGGCATCTCCCGGGAAGACACGCTCCAGGACCTCGAGTGGATGGCAAGAAAGATCATCGAGCTGCGCATCTTCGACGACGCCGAGGGTAAGCTC
>JAFNAH010000600.1 GCA_017860075.1 Acidobacteriota bacterium
GACTACTACAGCGGCGTCGGCGTCCGCTACCTGGTCATGGGCATTAACAAGACCCGATCGATCCTTCCCTTCGACCGGCCGACGCCGTTCTGGTGGGAATCTCCGTCCGGCAAGCGGCTGCTCGCGTTCAGGGCGGACCATTACATGACCGGCAACAGCTGGAACGTGCAGGAGGGAAAAGTGGAGGTCACGGAACCGGGCCTCGCCGAATACCTGAACAACCTCGCGGGATCGGGGTATCCGTTTGACAGGATCGGAGTGCAATTCTCCGGCTATTTCACCGACAATTCCCCGCCCGCACGGAAGGAGTGCGACCTGGTGAGGTCGTGGAACGAAGCCTACGCATGGCCGAAGCTGAGAATAGCGACCGTAGGCGAATTCCTGGATTACGTAGAGAAGAACCATGCCTCCGAGCTGCCGGTGCATCGCCAGGCATGGCCCGACTGGTGGACCGACGGTTTCGGCTCCGCTGCGCGCGAAACGGCCGCATCACGCGAGACGCACGCGGGCATGCAGATCAACGAGGGCCTGCTCGCAATGGCAGCTGCGCTGCGGGCGAGGCCGAACGAGGGATGGGCGGGGCGCGCAACGGCCATCCAGGAGGCGCTGCTTTTCTATGATGAGCACACCTTCGGCGCGGCGGAAAGCATCAGCGACCCGGGGGCCGAAAACAGCATGGTGCAGTGGGGCGAGAAATCCAGCTATGCATGGGAGGCTGTCAAGTCCTCCGCCCTCCTGCGCGAGGAAGCCATGGGGCTGCTCCAATCACTGGTACCCCGCTCCGCAAGTCCGACCGTAGCGGTTTTCAATACCCTGGGGCGGGCTCGTTCCGGCCTCGTCCAGACTTTCATCGACCACGAGATTCTGCCGACGGACAGGCGTTTCCGGATCGTCGATCTTGAGAGCGGGGAGGAGGTTCCGGCACAGCGCCTCGGGGGCCGGGCGGAGGGCTCCTACTGGGGCATCTGGACAAAGAATGTGCCGCCGCTCGGTTTCAGGACGTATCGGATCGAGGTTTTGCAGGAAGCCCTTCCGAAGACTCCCGAAAGCTCCCGACCCTCCGGCATTCTCGAAAATGCCTTCTATCGACTGGAAGTCAGCCCACAGACTGGTGCGGTCACGAGTCTCAGGGACAAGGAGACCGGCGGCGAACTCGTGGACGCTTCTGCTCCCTGGCAACTGGGTCAGTTCATATACGAACGAATGGACGACCGGGAAGAATTCAACCGCCCCTCATTCAAGAACAAGAACCCGTTCCGCCGCACCACGCTTCGGAAGGTCCAAATCGTCGAGACTGCGGACGGGCCCGTCTGGAAGAGCCTCAAGCTCAAGGCGGAGGCAGACGGATGCATGGAGCAGGGGGGCGTCCAGCTCGAAATCCGGCTTTTCAATACCGACAAGCGGATCGAGTTCCATTACGACATCCGCAAAGCCGCGGTCCGGGCGCCGGAGTCGGTGTACGTCGCCTTCCCCTTCAACGCTCCGGGTGCCAGGGTTTACTACGAGGCACAGGGTGGGACGGCGTTACCCGGCGAAGGCCAGCTGCCGGGATCATCCTCGGACTGGCAGACTGTCCAGAGCTACCTCGCAGTCCGCAACGATGCGGGGCAGATCCTTCTCAGCTGCACCCAGGCGCCTCTCGTGCAACTCGGCGATATCAACCTTGGCAAGTGGCAGCCTGTAACTCACGTCGACAAGCCGCACATTTACTCGTGGGTGATGAACAACTACTGGTTCACCAACTTCCGTGTAGAACAGGAAGGCGAGTTCCGCTGGGTCTACTCACTCACGTCAGTCAAGGACAAGTCAAACTCATTCGCTGCCCACTTCGGACATGAGTCGTACGTACCGCTCGTGGCACGAGTGCTGACCGCCGGCCCGTCGGAAGCGGCCCGCGCCATGCTCTCGGCGCTTCAGATCAGTGCGCCGAACCTGGCCCTGGTCTCCGCCCGCCCGGCGCGTGACGGCGACGGCATCGTGCTTCATCTCCGCGAGGTCGAGGGCCAGCCGGCAGTCGCTGAGTTCCCTGCGGGCACGTCTGCCGTATTCCCGGGGCTTTGCCCCGGGCGAAGTCCCATAGTCGTTTGCTTAAGCCCATTGCTCCTTCGTACACTCCAACCTGGACTTAGACTTGGACCTGGACGTGGACTTGGACCTGGACTGGCGCTTGTCGCGCAGCCGCAACCGCAGAAAGCCGGCCACCTCCTGCATCATACATACAGAATGCTCCATAGAAAGCGCAGCGCGCGAGAGCACACTAGTCAAAGTCCACGTCTATGCCTAGGTCCAGGTTCGAGGACGCGACGAAATCTGGTCTAAGTTAACGCTCATGGGGCGAAGTCCCGGGTTTGCATGAATGAGCGGGATCCAGGGGCTGAAAACCCGCCCCATAGGATATGAGGCAGCTTCGCTGGGGGGACATCGCCTGTATCAGCGGGAGGTTCTGCGGGCGAAGAGAAGTCCGGACCAGGTTTCGTCGATCGCGCAGATCTTGTAGTCGACGAAGCCGGAATCGAGGCCGAATTT
>JAFNAH010000601.1 GCA_017860075.1 Acidobacteriota bacterium
GAGAAGTCCTGAAAGAACCGGTCATAGATCTTTCCTGCATGACCGCTGTGTCGCGTCTTCAGCGCTCGATCTGAAGGCCGCCAAAACCCCGCGCTCACGCGCGGCGCTACTATTGTGCCGCCCCTTCGAGGCTGGTCTGGAGGTCATCGGCAGCCTGGTGCTTCAGCCGGGCGGGCAAGGGAATGAGGCGCAGAGCGCCGGCAGTGAATGGCCGCGCGCGTGAGCGCGTGGTTACAGACGACAAATAGAATCGAGGCCTGAAGGGCCGGTACAATTGAACCGAACGATTCATTCGCACCTTCTGAGGCGATACCGGCTCGACCAATTTGCCGGTGCCAAAAGGGACATTGTCGTCGTAGAATCGTTGGCTTCACTAGAAACAGGATATCCGCCGGCAAGGCACAAGCAGTTGTTCTCCGTGCAACAGGAAGGGGGTTTTACAGTGCCATCCAACCGCAGGCAGTTCTTATCCTCGACCGCAGGAACCGTTCTCGGCGCACCGCTGGGCTACGCAATGGCCAAAGCAGGTAAGGCTTCCGCGAACCTTGTTCCCGAACCCTCTCAATCCGGCACCGACGCCGCGGCCACCAAAACAGCCGGGAAAGGACAGGACCCGTCACGCCGGCTGGACACCGCGCTCTATTTCGACGTTGAAGACGTCTTCAGCCCGCCGGAATTGGGAAACGACGACAGCATCAAGGAGTTCTGCTCAAGAAACGCGGCCGCAAGGATGTGATCGACAGCATGGGACCCCACGAAGTAGGGCTCCACACCCGGAGTGCGCGTCATCCCGAAGTGCCTGAATACGTGGCCGGGAAGAGCTGGGAGGATGCGGTTGCCGAATGTCTGAAGAGGGAGCGCGAGGGCGCCGAAATCATCCGCGATGTTTTTGGCAAACCCTGCGTCTCACTCAGCTGCCACAATGTCTTCACCGCACCGCATCAGCACCGGGTTGCCGCGATTCTTGGGCTGCCGTTCGTCTATGCAATCCCGGCCGCACCCCCGCTTTACAGCCTGAGCTGGTACGCCGGAGCGCTTGGCTTTCCTTGGGGCAGCCCGACGCTCGACAACAAGCCGATTCTGTCACACATGGAAGAGCCGGATGAAATATACACAACCCGCGATGCCCTCGAGGCGCACCTGCGCAAGGTAGACCGGCACCTCGACGCGTGCCTGGCAGACGGACAACCCTATTTCACGTTCTTTCTCATTCATCCGCAGCGCCTCAGGCTGAGAGACTTCATCGACACCTACTGGTGCCCCAACGGCGTCAATTATCCGGAGGAGCGATGGGGAGATTTCGGACGGCCCCGGCAATACTCCCCGGACGAGGTCAGGACGCGGCTGGCCAACTTCCGGAGGCTGGCGCGCTGGATCAGAAATGATCCGAGACTCAACGTCATGACCGTGCCCGAACTGGTCCGGAAATACGGGAAGCAGCCGGCGACCATCACCCGCACGGAGCTCGTCGACGCCGCTCGCAGTATCACCAAAGGGTACGAGGTTTTGATCCATCCCCGGTTCAGCCCGGCTGAGATACTGATGTCCCTGGCACAGGGAGTGGCCATCTCTGCGGAACGGCTCCCGCTTCCAGCCCAGCTGCCACGGCTCGACGTTCTCGGCCCGACACGAAATCCCATCTGGAATCCAGAGCTGCAGGGATGCTCGATCCAGAAGCTGGCGAGTATTGCCCGGCAGCTCCTCGATCAGACGAAGGCCACCGGTCATCTTCCTGCCACGCTGGGCGACCCCCTGGCACGGGTTGGCATCAACCATCTTTACCGCGCTTTCGCCGAAGCCTATCTGGCCGCGGACAAAGGATCATTACCGGCCGAGGTCAGGTTCAGTCGCATGCCACCCTGGCCGGAGATTGCATCCGCCATCGGAGTCGGCTTCATGAAGGCCGTTGAAGGCGAGCTGATGGATCCTGACACGGAGGTGAACACGCTCTACCGGGACGGGAAGCTGCAGACCTGGACACTCAAACCGGCGCCGGCCGTCTGACTCTCACGCACCGCCTGCCCTTTCAGGGAAAGGACCATGCATGTTACGACCAGTCATTCGTCAATCACTCCTTCTCACCCTCGTGGTATCGGTGTTTGGCACCGGAAGCGTCGCCACCCCGCTGGCGGGCATGAAGATTTGGGTTGTGGGAGATTCCACACGCATCGATCCCGCGAGAAACTACGAGTATCTCTGGTTGCTCGCCCAGAAAAACGGAGGACGCGAGGAGGCGGACGCGATTGTGAACTCAATCGTGAATGATTTTGTTCGGATCGGCGCCGACCGGGCGTCGCTCGGTTCGCCGGGCCACTGCAAGCACAATGCGGAAGACTGGGAGCGCGCAAGAATCCGTCTGGGTGACCTCATTGAGAAATCGTCCAGGTAGGGGAGTTCCGGTGCAGTACGTCCGGTCTGTTAGACCGGACCGCAGATCAGTCAAAGGAGAATCCCAGATGCCTCATACAAGAATCATCCTGACCCTTCTCACAGCGCTCGGCCTTGCGGGTCCTGCATACGGACAATGGATCGGCCGTCCCGAGCCGGCCTGGGAGAAGGAATTTCAGGCCTCGAACAGGCGCGCA
>JAFNAH010000112.1 GCA_017860075.1 Acidobacteriota bacterium
AGGGGGCCGCCTTCATAGAGGCGGACCTCGCGGACGGTGAGGCCATCCGGACTGCGCTTGGCGATCACTCGATCGAGGCGGTGGTTCACATGGCAGCCGACTCTCTCGTCGGGGAATCGGTGGCCCATCCCGAGAAGTACTATTGGAACAACATGGTGGCCGGCCTGTCGCTTCTCGAGGCGATGCTGTACTGCCAGGTCAAGCGCCTGGTGTTTTCCTCCACGGCCGCGGTCTACGGCGAGCCCTCGAGGCAACCGATCTGCGAGGCGGATCCCGTCTGCCCGACGAACCCGTACGGCGAAACGAAACTTGCCTTCGAGCGTGCATTATACTGGTACGAGAACGCCTACGGCCTCCGCTACGTTTCGCTTCGCTACTTCAATGCAGCCGGAGCGACGGATCGCTGCGGTGAATCGCACGAACCCGAAACGCACCTCATCCCGCTCGTCCTGCAGACGGCGCAGGGGAAGAGGCAGGCCGTCGAGGTTTACGGAGACGACTACCCGACTCGTGACGGCACCTGCGTGCGTGACTACATCCACGTGCTCGACCTGGCGCGCGCCCATGAGCTCGCGCTGGGCGTTCTGGCCGAGCGGAGCGCCATTTACAACCTCGGCTGTGGCGGCCGTGGATACACCGTGCGTGAGGTGATCGAGACGGCATCTGCCGTGACCGGGGTGCCCGTTCCGGCGAAGGTGGTTCCCCGGCGTCCGGGTGACCCGGCGGTGCTGATTGCGAGTTCGGAGAAGATCACGAAGGAACTGGACTGGCGCCCCCAATTGCAGGATCTGCGGCTGATCATCGAGTCGGCCTGGCGCTGGATGTCAGCACATCCGGACGGTTACCCCGAGATTTGATGACAGGATCCGAATTACATGCGAGAGCCCATGCGTAAGGCCTGAACTTCCCAGGTAATTTGGTGCCTGTCGCCAAGTTTCAGTGATCCTGGGGTGGCGGCACTAGGTGGAAAATCCGGCACATACCGGTATTATACTGCTGGAGGTTTGATTCCCTTTTTGCCCAACGTCCTGCTTTCATCCTTGTGATCGAGCAAGTGTGAGGGAATGCCGTGATTTTACAGTTCAAAAAGCAATTGCCGGACATAGATCCAATCGAGACCCAGGAGTGGATCGACTCGCTGGACAACGTGGTTCGCGACCGAGGCAAGGCCCGCGCCGGGTTCCTGATCAGAAAGATGCTGAAACGTGCACGCATGCTGAACCTCGGCATCCCGGAACTCGTCCAGACGCCGTACATCAACACGATTTCTCCCGAACAGGAACCGCCCTATCCGGGGGACGAGACACTGGAGAAACGGATCCGCCGCATGATCCGGTGGAACGCGGTGGTGATGGTTACCCGCGCAAACAAGTACCACGACGGGATCGGCGGCCATATTTCCACGTACGCATCCTCGGCGAGTCTCTACGAAGTAGGCTACAACCATTTCTTCCGGGGCAAGGACGACGGCAGCGCCGGTGACCACGTCTACTTCCAGGGCCATGCCGCCCCCGGCATCTACGCGCGAGCTTTCCTGGAGGGAAGAATTACCGAATCCCAGATGGATCATTTCCGCCGGGAAGTCGTCCCCGGGGAGGGACTGTCGTCGTACCCCCACCCGCGCCTGATGCCGGACTTCTGGGAATTTCCCACCGTGTCGATGGGCCTTGGCCCGATCGGAGCGCTGTATCAGGCCAGGTTCATTCGATATCTTCATGCCCGGAACCTGGCGAACACCGACAACTCTCGCGTCTGGTGCTTCGTCGGCGACGGAGAGTGTGACGAGCCTGAGACGCTCGGCTCGCTCTTCCTCGCTTCCCGCGAAAGGCTGGACAACCTGATCTTTGTCGTCAACTGCAATCTCCAGCGCCTGGACGGCCCGGTGCGCGGCAACGGCAAGATAATCCAGGAACTGGAGATGGTTTTCCGCGGCGCCGGCTGGAACGTGATAAAGGTGATCTGGGCGCGCGAGTGGGACGACCTGATTGCACGGGATGTGGATGGCCTGCTCCTCAATAAGATGATGGAAACCGTTGACGGCGCCTATCAGAAATACGCGACGTCAAAGGGCGATTACATCCGCGAGCGTTTCTTCGGTCCGGATCCCCGCCTGCGCAAGATGGTGGAGCACCTGAGCGACGACGATCTCAGGAACCTCCGTCGAGGCGGACACGATCCTGCCAAGCTCTACGCGGCCTACAAGCTTGCAGCCGAACACCGCGGCTCCCCGTCCGTGATCCTTGCCAAGACCGTGAAAGGCTGGGCCCTGGGTGAGGGATTCCTGGGAAAGAACGTCACGCACCAGCTGAAGAAGATGAGCCTGGATCAGCTGAAGGATTTCCGGAATCGCCTGGAGCTTCCGATCTCCGACAGGCAGCTGGAGGATCCACCCTATTATCATCCCGGGCCGAACAGCCTCGAGTACCAATACATGATGGACCGGCGGGCGGCATTGTGCGGCAGCCTCCCGAAGCGAGTGGTTCGCAGCAAGCCTCTCAAGCTTCCGCCGCCGGACCTGTACGACGATTTTAAGACCGGGACCGGCACCGGGCGGGACGTTTCCACTACCATGGCGTTTGTAAGGCTCTTGCGCCAGTTGATGCGCGACGAGCACATCGGCCGGCGCATCGTCCCTATTATCCCGGACGAGGCCCGCACCTTCGGGATGGACTCTCTCTTCCGCGAGGTCGGCATCTACTCATCCGTCGGGCAGCTCTATGAGTCCGTGGATGCCAACCTGCTGCTGAGTTACCACGAATCCAGGGACGGCCAGATCCTGGAGGAGGGCATTACCGAGGCCGGCTCTGCCGCGAGTTTCACGGCATCCGGGACCAGCTATGCGACGCAGGGTGAAGTCACGATCCCGTTCTACATGTTCTATTCGATGTTCGGTTTCCAGCGGACGGGTGACCAGTTCTGGGCGTTCGGCGACGCAAGAGGACGTGGCTTCCTCATGGGCGGGACGGCGGGGCGCACGACTCTGAACGGAGAGGGCCTGCAACACGAGGACGGTCACAGCCTTCTGCTGGCCTCGTCGGTCCCCAACGTCGTGGCGTACGATCCGGCCTTTGCCTATGAAGTGGCTGCGATCGTGCGGGAAGGGCTCCGCCGAATGTATGAAAGGCAGGAAGATGTCTTCTATTACATCACCCTCTATAACGAAAACATCCATCACCCCCCGATGCCTGAAGGGTGTGGTGATGGTGTGATCGGAGGGCTGTACCGGTTCCGCGCCTCCGAGATCCAGAGCGGCAAGCGCGTGCAATTGTTCGGGAGCGGGACCATCCTGCAGTGCGTGCTCAAGGCACAGCGCATCCTTGCAGAGCAGTTCGGGGTTGCGGCCGACGTGTGGAGTGCCACCAGCTACCAGCAGCTCCGGCATGAGGCGCTGTCGACCGACAGGTGGAACCGGCTGCACCCGGAATCAGCGCCGCAGGTACCATACGTGACGAGGGTGCTTGACGGCGTCGAGGGCCCGATTATCGCTGCCTCCGACTTCGTCAAGGCTGTGCCCGATATGATCCGGCCCTGGGTGCGGCAGGACTTCGTCACGCTCGGGACCGACGGCTTCGGACGCAGCGACACGCGCGAAGCTCTGCGCCGGTTCTTCGAGGTGGATGCGGAGCACATCGCCCTGGCTGCACTCTATGCGCTCTCCAAGGCCGGCAAGTTGCCTGCCGCTGAAGTCGGGGGGGCGATAAGGAGCCTCGGCATCGACCCGGATAAAGCCGACCCCCTGAATTCCTAATGGCAGAGGCGCCTCACCGCCGATGTTTCGCGCGCCCGGCGTGAATAGCACGGCTGGCGCCGTTTCCCCGGAGCCCAAGATGCAAGAGTTCGTTCGGTACCTGACAATCCCGTGCCTGGCCTGTTTCGGCCTGGTCTCCCCTGCCGCTCAGGCGCCATCGTCGGCCAGGAAGAACCTCACATATGAGCAGGTCTTCGGAGTTGGAGAACGGGGGCGCGGCATGGGGGCAGAATCGGAACTGATGGCCGGACTGCCCGAGGTCGTCGGGTGGCTGGATGACGGCACCTACCTTGAGAGCCGCGTTGATCCGACGGACAAGAAGAGCCGCCTGTACGCCGTCGATGCCGCCGGTGGCATGGCAAAAGTCTACCGCGACTACGCAGATATGAACAAAGCGCTCCCCCCGGGGTGCGACAGCAGCAGGCCGGCTGCCGAGAGCGTCGACCGCGTGCGCTACGTGCTCGATAGCAAGGACGACCTTTACTATTTCAACTATGACACCAAGGTCGTTCATCGGCTGACAGCGAATCCGGCCAGAGAACAGAATCCCAGGTTTTCGCCGGACGGGCGGTGGGTTGCCTACACGCGCAACAGCAATCTCTTCGCCTACGATCTGCAGAACCTCGTCGAACACCAATACACCACTGACGGAAGCGACACCGTTTATAACGGGTACGCATCGTGGGTTTACTACGAGGAGATCCTGGAGCGCGCCTCCAACTACGCGGCGTTCTGGTGGTCGCCTGACAGCACAAAGCTTGCCTTCATGCGCTTCGACGATTCTCCGGTGCCGGTGTTCCCCATCTATCACGCCGACGGACAGCACGGAGAGCTGGAAAAGCAGCGCTACCCCAAGGCCGGCGATCCGAATCCCCACGTATCCATGGGTGTCGTCGGTGTTGCTGAAGGGCGAATCTCATGGATGGATTTCGAAGCCAGGGCCGACCACTACATTGCGTGGCCATTCTGGACGGCGGACAGCCGCGCGCTGGTGGTGCAGTGGATGAATCGCGGGCAGGACACGATCCGCCTTTTCAGCTGCGACCCGGCCTCCGGAAAGAAACAGCAGGTCCTTGAACAGCAACAACCCTCCTGGGTTACCTTTTTCGAAGACCTGTACTTTCTCGAAAACGGCTCGGGATTCCTGGTCCGCAGCGACGTCGACGGCTGGAACCATCTCTACCTCTACGGTCCCGATGGGTCCCTGAAACGACAACTGACAACCGGGGGATGGCCTGTCGATTCCATCGAGGCGGTGGACGAGGCAGGTGGTTATGTTTACTTTACCGGTCACCCGGGGAAGCCCTGGGATACGCAGTTGATGCGCGTCCGGATGGATGGGACCGGCCTGGAACAACTTACGCAGGGTGAAGGGACGCACCGGGTCAGGATTTCTCCCCGCGGGACGTACTTCATCGACACAGTCAGCACGCTCAATGCGCCCGCAATTATGAGCTTGTTCCGTTCCGGCGGTGCGGTCATACGCAGGCTCGGCGACGCCAAGAAACCGGCGCTCGACGAATATGCCCTTGGCAAGGCGGAGTTGTTCACCATCCCGTCGGGAGACGGGTTCGATCTCCCCGCGTACTGGCTACTCCCCGCGGATTTCGATCCATCCCGCCGCTATCCGGTGATTTTTTCGATCTATGGCGGCCCTGATGCCGGGACGGTGCAGAACAGCTGGCTTGGCCTGCGTCCGCATTACTGGGCACAGAAGGGGGTTATTACCGTCAGCGTGGATCACCGGGGCGGTGGTGGATTCGGCAAGAAAGGCACCGCTCTCATGCATCGAAATCTGGGTAAATGGGAGCTGACGGACCTTTGCACCGCCGCCGGCTGGCTTCGTTCCAAACCGTTTGTTGCGTCGGATAAGGTCGGGATCACGGGGGCCAGCTACGGCGGTTATGCCACTCTGATGGCCCTTACTCGCGGGGCCGACTGCTCACATGCAGAACTCCACGCAGGTCGTCGAATGGCTCACAAGCCACGACAAGCGCTTCGAGCTGATGATCTACCCTGACAGCAGGCACGGCATCAAAGCATCCGAACGCCCGCACTACATGAGGGAATCCCACGACTTCTGGATGCGGAACCTGCTGGGGATCGATCCGGCTGCGTCGAAATCCAAGTGACGCGCGGTATGTGAGGATTCGGAAGTCGGGGCGACGTCCGCCGAAGCAGCGATCAGCTTTCAGCCATCGGTCTTCTGAATTCTGTATTCTTCACTCTGTTTGCGATAACCTTTTCAGCTTTGGCTGAACGAGGCCCGGAAGAAAGGGAATCTGAGATGAAGCGAATGCCAGCTGCAACCATTTTGCTGCTCCTGTCCTGTCTGCCGCTTGCGGCGCAGCAGGTCCGTGTGCAGGAACACGTCCTGGGCAACGGCCTCAAAGTCCTGATGGTGCCGCGCAAGGGAGATCCCAACGTGGCGGCCGGGTGGATCGCCAAGGTCGGGTCGGTGAACGAGAGGCCGGGAATCACGGGCGTGTGCCATCTCTTCGAACACATGATGTTCAAGGGGACGCACGCGATCGGCACCAAGGACATCAAGAAGGACCTGGAACTCCTGGCGCAGATCGATTCGGTAAAGTCGGAGATCCGCAAAGAAGAGCAGGCACAGATCCAACGTCTCAGGCTGGGGGAGATTTCCGACCTTACGGATCCTAAGAATCGGACGCCGCATCACCAGCAACTGCTTGATGAATTGGACACTCTCCAGAAGCAGGAAAAGGATCTGATCGTAAAGAACGAGTTCGACAAAATCTACACCGGACCGGGCGCCAGCGGCATGAACGCAGGGACATCCAACGAC
>JAFNAH010000003.1 GCA_017860075.1 Acidobacteriota bacterium
ACTCCCGGCAGCTTCGGGCATGGCCACGGCCGCGCGGTCGACGACGCGGGCCAGCCAGCGGTTCGTGAGCCCCGGGTACGCATTGGGCTCGACGATCAGTGTCGGTATGCCGGCCCACCACGCCGCGAGGACGACGGGACCGGACGAATAGCCGCCGACGCCGACGACAACCCGCGGGGTGAACCTCACCAGCAGTCTCCTGGATTGCAGAAGGCTCCGCGGCACCAGCAGAAGATTACGCATCAAGTCCAAGGCGCCCACCCGCTTCAAACCCCGCGATGTGATGTGCTCGAGCCTGAACCCTTCGCCCGGCACGATCTTCGATTCCAGGCCGCGAGCCGTCCCGATAAAGAGCACTTCGTGCGCCGGGTCTCTTCGCAGCAGCTCGCGAGCGAGAGAGATTCCGAGATATACATGTCCCCCGGTTCCCCCTCCTGCGAATACGACCCTCACCGTTCTCCTCATCCGTCGTAGCGCCTGCGATCCGCAGGTGCCGGCTTTCCTGACACGATCGTTGTTCAACCCTTTCAGGGTTGAATCGTGCGTTGGCCGCGGTCCTCTCCGTACTGCGCGATGTTCAAAAGGATGCCGGTCGCCGTGAGATTGAGCAGAAGCGAGCTCCCGCCCTGGCTGACGAACGGCAGGGCGATCCCCTTCGCAGGCATCAGCGACAGCGCCATCGAAATATTGACCAGCGCCTGCAACACGACCAGCAGGGTGATCCCCATGCCGAGATAGAACCCGAACCTGTCGGGCGCACGGAACGTGATCTTCAGACCCCGGTAGAAGAAGATCAGGAAAAGCACCAGCACAAAGCCGGCGCCCAGCAACCCCAGCTCCTCCGAAATGACCGCGAAAATGAAATCGCTGTGCGCCTCGGGAAGAAAAAACATCTTCTGCCTGCTGTCACCGAGGCCGAGCCCCAGGATCCCGCCGTTGCCGACCGCCGTCAGCGATTGCGAAACGTTCCATCCGGCACCCAGCGGATCGTGAAAGGGGTTCAGGAAGACCCTGACGCGCTCCCACCGGTAGGGGACGCAGACGACTCCGAAGTAGAAGGCCGGGATCGAGAGCAGAGCCGCCCCCGCGATGTAGACCCAGCTCAGGCCGGCAATGAAGAGGAGAAGGACCGTGATTGCCAGCACGCAGACCGCCTGGCCGAGGTCGGGTTCGATTGCGATCACGCACGCAAACAGGCCGACCAGCGCAAGGCAGGGAAGGAGAATTCTCCGCAGGTCGTTGATTTCGGATTCGTGTTTTCTCAAATAGGAAGCGAGAAAGATCAGGATCGCAAGTTTCGCGATCTCCGACGGCTGGAATGAGAGCGGTCCGTAACGAAACCAGCGATGAGCGCCGTTCACCGTCGGTTGCGTGAACACGAGAACCAGCATGCCAAGACACACCGCAAGCAGCCACCAGAGCGCTTTTTGCCGCCGCTCCCAGACCCGGTAGTCGGTTCTCATGAGAGCGATCATCATCACGTACCCTGCAACCGCAAACGCAAGCTGGCGCACAAAGAAGTGGGAGGAGGCGCCGTACTTCGAGGCGGCGATCGTCGACGACGCGCTGTAGACCATTACGAGCCCGAAGACTGTAAGCAGCGTCGCCGTGATAAACAGAATCCTGTCGCTGGTGGGCCTGTAAGCCATCGTGCTCCCCGTTCAGCTCCCCTGTGTCAGTGCGAGGACGGACTTCTTGAAGACCCGCCCCCGGTGCTCATAGTTCTCAAACATGTCGTAGCTGGCACACGCAGGCGCCAGGAGGACGATCTCGCCGGGCAGCGCACGCTGCCTGCAGAGGCCTACTGCCTCCTCGAGGCTGGAGGCTCTCCTGATATCCGTGTGGCCGGCGAGCGCGCCTTCGATCGTCTCAGCCGCCTCTCCGATGAGGACCAGTTCCCTGACGCGATCCCGGACCAGGTCCCGGAGGACCGAGAAGTCGGCGCCCTTGTCCCTCCCGCCGGCAATGAGGTGGATGCCACCGGGAAAAGCCCGGATGGCCTTGATTGTAGCGTCCACATTGGTCGCCTTTGAATCGTTGAAGTACCGGACACCGTCGATTTCCGCCACCCACTCGAGCCGGTGCTCGACTCCCTTGAAGCGTCTCACGGCAGCGCGCAAGGTTTCCGGCCGCACGCCTGCCATCAGGGATATTGTGGCCGCTGCAAGCACGTTCTCCAGGTTGTGTTCGCCCCTGAGGGTTATGTCATCCAGGAGGAAGAGTTCCTTCTCGGACTTTCCATCCCGGTGGAAGATACGTCCGGAGTCGACGTAGGTGCCCCTCGGTGGTTTTACCTGGCGGCTGAAGAAGACAGGGGTCGAAGCCAGCCCTTCGGCGATGGCGGCGACCAGAGGGTCGTCAAGGTTGAGAACCGCGAAATCTCCGGGCTCCTGGTTCATGAAAATCCGGCGCTTGGCGGCCACGTATTCTTCGAACCCGGCATAGCGATCGAGGTGGTCGGGGGTCAGGTTCAGGATGGTAGCCACGGCAGGGCGCAGACGGTCGATGCCCTCCAGCTGGAAGCTCGAGAGCTCGGTGGCGTAGAAGTCCTCGCCGGTGGAATCGGCGACGAAGCTGATGAGGGGAACCCCGACGTTCCCGGCCGAGTGTCCCCGCAGGCCACCGGCGCGGAGCATCTCGGCGACGAGCTCGGTGGTTGTCGTCTTGCCGTTGGATCCGGTGATCCCGAGGATCCGGCCCCTGATATGGCGGTATGCCAGCTCGACTTCCGCGATGATCGGGATACCCGCTGAACGGCTCCCGGCGAAGAATTCGAGCGAAAGGGGAACCCCCGGGCTTGCCACCACCAGGTCGCACTCGCGGAAACTGGCGGCCCGATGGCCGCCGAGTTCCAGCAAAAGGCGGCTGCCGGAAACGCCTCCGCGAAGCTGGCCGATTGACGGGGGCAGTTCCTCCAGGGGCCTGCGGTCGGTGAGGACGACGGTCGCGCCGCGGGCGAGCAGGAATTCCGCCGCTGCGACGCCGCTCCGCGCGGCTCCCACGACCAGCACCTTTTTCCCCTTGTAGTCTGTCTCCGTCATAATCGCTAACGCAACTTCAAGGTCGAGAGGCTGAACAGCGCAAATACCGTTGCCAAAAGCCAGAAGCGGGTCACGACCTGGCTTTCGGTCCAGCCCACGAGCTCGAAATGATGGTGCAGGGGCGCCATCCTGAAGATCCGCTTCCCTGTCAATTTGAACGACGCCACCTGCAGGATGACCGACAGTGCCTCGAGCACGAATACTCCGCCGATCATCGGCAGCAGGAACTCCTGCTTGATCATCACCGCTACAGTCCCGATCGCGCCTCCGAGCGAGAGGGATCCGACATCCCCCATGAAAACCTGCGCCGGGTGGGCGTTGTACCAGAGAAAGCCCATGGTCGCTCCCGCCATCGAACCGCAGAAGATGGTCAGTTCCGACGCGTAACTGTTCTTGAACAGGTCGAGGTACTCCGCGAACCGCACATGCGCGCTGACATAACAGAGGACGGTCAGCGCCGAGGCTGCCACGATCACGCACCCGGCGGCGAGCCCGTCGAGCCCGTCGGTAAGGTTTACCGCGTTGGAGGAGCCCACGATCATGAAGATCACCAGAAGCGCGAGGGGCAGTGCGATCGGCAGCCCCAGCGGGTACCAGACGGCAAGGCTGGGTGTGAAGTCCTTGAAGAAGGGGATGCTCAGGTTGTTGCTGTAGAGACCTTGCAGCGAAAGGTAATGAAGCGCGACGCACACGCCCAGCGCGATCAGAGTCTGGTAAAGCAGCTTCATGCGGGCGGTCATGCCGAGCGACCGTTTGCGCGATATCTTGGCGTAGTCGTCGAGGAATCCCACGACCGCGAAGCACAGGGTTGCCAGCACGGCGATCCAGACGTAGAGATTGGCCAGGTTGCTCCAGAGCAGCGTCGGGACCAGGATCCCGATGAGTATCAATATGCCGCCCATGGTCGGCGTCCCGGCCTTGTTGAGATGGGTGGAAGGGCCATCCTCGCGGATCTGCTGACCGATTTGAAATTCCCGCAGCCGCCTGATGAGCCAGGGCCCCAGCACCAGGCATATCAGCATCGCGGTTATGCCCGCCATCGCGGTCCGGAACGTGACATAGCGGAACACGCGGAGCGGGGTGAAGTAGGTGTGAAAAGAGTACAGCAGCTCGTAGAGCATCAGTTCATCCGCTCCGCGTAGGAGGCCTTCAAGGCCCTGATCATCCGATCCAGTTGTGTCCCGCGCGATCCCTTGACCAGGACGATGTCGCCCGGCTTGACAGCCCGGGTGACGAAGTCCGTTGCGGGGTCCACCTCGGTGAAGAAGTAGGCCCTGCCGGGGGACATACCGGACTCGAGGGCGCCCCTGACGATTTCGCGGGCCGTACCGCGGACCGCCACCACAAGGTCGACGCCGCAACGGGAGGCGCAGGCACCGCATTCATAGTGGAGGCTGCCCGCTTCATGCCCAAGCTCCAGCATTTCGCCGGCCACCAGGATGCGCCGCCCGGAGCATGGCAGGCCGCACAGGGTCTCGATCATGAGCTTGAGAGCGCGCGGATTCGAATTGTATGAATCGTCTATCACCGTGAACCCGTCTTCAAATGTGAGGACGTGACCTCGCATCGGGTTCTGGCGCAGGTGGCGCAGGCTCGCGATGATTTGGTCGAGGTCGATGCCGAAGTGCATGCCCAGCGCGACGGCTGCCAGGGCATTCATGACGTTGTGCCGCCCGGCGAAGGGCACGGATGCAGGCCGGGTCCTGCCTTCGGCGGTGAGGTTAAACCGGGTTTCGCGGAGGCCGGCCGGCTCGATGTTGCCGGCACGCACGTCCGATGTCTCCGCGAGCCCGAACCCGATCCTGTGGCCCTGGAAGGAGGATCCGATTGATGCCACCAGCGGATCGTCGTTGTTGTAGATGAGTGTGCCGCCGGCCACGAGCCCTTCAGCCAGCTCCGCCTTGGCGCGGGCGATATCTGCTGTGCCGGAAAAGAACTCCAGGTGCACGGGGGCGACGTTGGTGATTACGCCGACGGCCGGGCGCGCGAGCCGGCACATTTCGGCGATTTCGCCGGGAGCGCTCATGCCCATCTCGAAGATCCCCACCTGGTCGTCGCTGCTCAGCCCGCACAGCGCGAGCGGCAGCCCGAAGAGGTTGTTGTAGTTGCCCGGCGAACGATAGACCGTGAAGCTGGTCTGCAGAACGTGGGCCGAGAACTCCTTCGTCGTGGTCTTGCCCATGCTGCCCGTGATTGCGACCAGGCTCCCCTGCCACTGGTCGCGCAAATGAGCCGCCAGGGCCTTGAGTGCCTGGTGGGTGTCTGCCACCTTCAGCAGCACCCGGTCAGGGGGAAAATCAGGAGGCACGCCGTAATCCGCCGCCACGACCGCGCCCGCCGCGCCACGCGCGAGCACGTCGGCCACGTAGCGGTGGCCGTCGTTCCTGGGGCCGCGGATCGCGAAAAAGAGGTCGCCCTGCTTGAGTGTGCGCGAGTCAATCGAAACGCCTGACACCGCCACCGTCCCTGATCCCGAAAGGAGCACGCCTCCCGTGCAGGCTGCGACCTGAGCTGCGCTTATGTTAGACATAACCAGATCCACCAACGCGGCTCCGGCCGCCCTCAGGCCCGTACCGCCGCGAACCTGCATCGCAAGGTTGCCGACGAAGCTCACTGCCTTCCTATGCCCTTTCAGCTGCCCTGGACCCGAGAATCCATTCCCGTGCCACGGCACGATCATCAAACGGAACCGTTTCCTTCCCGACCGTCTGGCAGGTCTCGTGACCCTTGCCGGCGATAACGACCACGTCGTCGGGACGGGCCATGGCAATCGCCCGTCCGATGGCCTCACGCCGGTCGGGAGTCAGTTCGTATGTTCCCGGTCCTTCATGCAGCCCGGTGCGTATTTCCTCGATGATCGCCAACGGATCCTCGGTGCGCGGATTGTCGGAAGTGACGATCACATGATTGCTCATGCGAACCGCTATCCTTCCCATCACCGGCCGCTTGGTACGATCGCGATCACCGCCGCAGCCGAATACGGTTACGACCTTTCCATGGGGAAGGCGTCCCACGGCCTCGAGCAGTTTCTCGAGCGCATCCGGCGTGTGGGCGTAGTCGACGATCACCGCGTAGTTCTGGCCTGCGTCGACCAGTTCCATGCGTCCGGGAACACCACGGACTGTTTCGAGTGCCCTGACGATCGATTCGACGCTCAGGCCGAGTGTCAGCGCGGCGCCTGTCGCTGCCATCATGTTGTAGACGTTCGGTTGGCCCGGGAGCTTCGTGCGCACACTGACTTCGCCGGCAGGTGTGGCCAGCCTGACATCCGTGCCGTCGATCCGCGCCTGACTCTCCAGGACATGAATTTCGTTCGAACCGGAGAACCCGTACCTGAGTGGAGGGAAGGGAAGCTCGGCTTCGATCCTGCGGGAGAAGAGATCGTCCGCGTTGAGGACGGCAGCTTCGATCCCGTTGGCGCCGGCGGCCGTGAAGAGCACGCTTTTTGCGCGGAAGTATGTTTCCATGTCCCCGTGAAAGTCCAGGTGGTCCGGTGTCAGGTTCGTGAACACCCCGGTGGCGCACTTCAGGCCGTATACGCGCTTGAGGGCCAGGGCGTGAGACGAAACCTCGAGCGAACCGTGCGTGCAGCCGGACGAGACCGCATCGCGGAGGAAGGAGATGAGGTCTACCGACTCCGGCGTCGTCCGGTCGCTCGGGAATCGGCGGTCGCCGATCTGCATGCCGAGCGTCCCGGCCATGCATGTCTTCAGACCTTCCGCTCGCAGTATCGCGTCCACCAGGTGCACCGTCGTCGTCTTGCCGTTGGTACCCGTAACCGCCACAAGCTTTAACTCGGCCGCGGGGTCGCCCCAAAACGCGCCGGCCGCCCGGGCGAGAAACAGCCGGGCGTCGTCAACCTGCAGGAATGAAACTCCGCTCGCGCCTTCGCCTGCCCCGTCCGAGGCCACCACGGATGCTCCGCGCGCGATCGCCTCGCGAATGAACCGGGCACCGTTCGTCCTCTGCCCCTTGATTGCGACAAACAGGTCGCCGGGTTTCACCCTCCTCGAGTCGTAGGCGATTCCTTCGATCCGCGTTTGCGGATCGCCCTGGAGCGTCGCCCCCGGTATTCCGGCCAGCAGTTTCTCGAGAAGCACGGTCGAACCTTCCTATGGATGACTCGCCGGTCGGCTAACACCCGGAGCCGACTGGGCCATCTGACTGCCGGCGCTGATCGTAACCTGCTGCAACCTCGCGACACTCCCCCGTGCAAAGGTCACCCTGCATGTCTCGCCGGCGGAGATCATCGCTCCGGCAGCGGGCAACTGCTGGACAGCAATTCCTGATCCGGTCGACTGCAAGCGGATTCCGAGCGCCAGGCAGCCGTCTATCACCCTGCGTTTGGACATGCCGAGGAAATCCGGCATCACGAGAGACTGTTCGGCCACCCGAACCACGATCGCGCCCTGGTCGCTTCCGGTGCCGGAGTCCGTCGCTGCCTCGGTTATGGGCGGTATGGGGGTGGCGCCCGGGATGAAATCCTTGCTGTCGGAAGCGAGCCGGAGCAGGTCGGGCTTCGGCATAGGCAGTGTCCGGTCGGGCGGGACCCTCAGATGTACCAGCGCCTGCTGCGCGATCCTCTGAAACACCGGTGCCGCGACCTTTCCTCCGTAGATGGCACCCTTGGGTTCGTCCACCTGAACGAGGATCGTGACCCTGGGGTTGGGAAGGGGCGCGTACCCGATGAACGAAGACAGGTACTTCTCGGAGGAATACTGGCCGTTCACGATTTTCTGCGCCGTCCCGGTCTTACCCGCGGCGCGATATCCCTCGAGCCCTGCGCTCTTTGCAGTCCCGCGCAGCACGACGCCTTCGAAGGCCGAACTGACCGCTGCCGCCGTTTCCGGGCTCACGATCCTGGTTTTCACAGGCTCCGGGATGCGAACCAGGTTGCCGCCGGAATCGATTACGCGGTCGACGAGGTGCGGCCAGACTCGGTATCCGCCGTTGGCGATCACGTTGATGGCAGTGATCATCTGCATGCTGGTGACGCCGACTTCCTGTCCGAAGGAAATGGCGCCGATCGACAGGGCGGACCAGGATTCCCAGTTCCGAACCAGCCCGACGATCTCGGCCGGCAGGTCGACTCCCGTTTTGGCGCCGAATCCGAACTTGACGAGTGCGCCGTGCAGCCTCTCCTGGCCCAGGCGCATCCCCAGCTTTGTCGCGCCGATGTTGGACGATTTCTCCAGGACCTGGATGAAAGTCAGCAGGCCGTAAGGATGGACATCATGGAAAGTGTGCCCGCCGATCCGGATGGATCCCATCTGACAGTCAATGAGTTCGTCCGGACGTGTCAGGTGTTCTTCGAGGGCGTAGGTGGCCACGACCACCTTGAAGGTCGAGCCCGGTTCGAACATGTCGGAAACGGCCCGATTCCGCCAGAGGTTTGCTTCGGCGGAGTTGTAGGTGTTGCAGTTGAAAGCCGGCTGGTTTGCCAGGGCCAGTATCCTGCCGGTATCCGTCTCCATCACGATCGCCGTCGCGGCCGCAGCCCTGTATTCGTCCATGACAGCCGCCAACTCCCGCTCGGCGATATACTGGATATCCCGGTCGAGGCTGAGGACGATGGAATGACCCTGCACCGGTGGTTTCAGGACCTGGCCGCGGAACGAGCGCCGGTTCGCGTCGACATCGTGGGAAGCAAGACCGTCGATTCCTTTCAGCTCCTTGTCGTATTGCAGCTCCAGACCGGCTCCGCCGTCTCCGTTCATGTTCACAAAGCCCAGCGCATGGCACGCGAGCTCGCGGTCCGGATACACCCGCATGCTACCCTCTTCCAGGTAGACGCCATCCAATTTGAGCTCCGCTATCCGGTCCTCCGCTTCAGGGTCTATCCGGCGCTTCAGGACCAGGTAGGCCTTCTTCCTTGGATCCGCCATCCGGGTCCGGAGCTCGGTCGGGTCGAGGCCGAGGATCCGGGCGAGGTTTCCGGCAGCGGCATCTACGTCGCGGATCCTGCAGGGCTCAGCGATGGCGGTGCTGGAAGGTACATTGCGGGCAAGCTCGTTCATGCGGCAGTCATAAATGATACCTCTTGGGGCCGGCATCGGACGGGTAACTTGCTGGCGCTGAGTACTGATGCGACGGAACTCTTCATGCTGGAACACCTGCAGCTGCACCAGCCGGGACGCGATGGCGGCGAGCCAGAACGCTACGACCAGGATCACGGTCACGATCCTGGCCGGGTGAGACTTACTTGTGTTTTCGGACATTTTAGAACCGCGACAGGTTGCAGCAGACGCTGGTCTGTAACTCCCTGGTCACGAACCAGTTCAGGATCTGCGACCGGGTCTCCGCCCCCAAGGTCCGACCGCCATCCGCCCGCCGCAGCCCGGCATCTGCAGGTAGCGGGAGCCCCGAGCTCCTTCGACAGCCGCGGTCAGCCTCAGAACGCGGATTGAGGCTTCCTGGCCTCGGCACTGACACCCGGCGCGCCGGCCAGCGCCAGTGTCGTTGTCCCGGTCTGCTCGACGTCCTGCAGGACCGGCGTCAACAATTGGCTGGGCCGGGGCGGCTTCATGCCCAGGTCAGCCTGGGCGACGGCGTCGATGCGGTCGGGGCTCAGCAGCGTCTGTTCTTCCAGGGTCAGCTTCGCCTGGTCGTTCACCAGGGCCTTCTCCTCTGCCTGGAGGTTCTGCACCTTGTAGCCTGTCTCCACCATCTCCGCATGAACCCATGAATGGAAGAGGAAGACGCCAGCCATCAACCCGAGCGAAAGGCTTATGAGGAGCAGATCCAGCAGATGCCGCGTGTCGATCTCTCTCCTGATAGCGTAATTCCTGTTCTCCGTGCCGCCCGCCCAATCCATCATTTCAACCTCCAAAAGCGCCCATTCCGCTGAAGCGAAGCCCCGGTACCCGCAGGGAGGACTTCGAGCACGTGCAGGATTCCGGGTTCTTACCTTTCGATGGTTTCGGGCACGAGTGACCCCAGCCCGGAGACGTTAAGGCGCTCCACACAACGCAATCGGGCGCTGCGCGAGCGCGGATTCAGTTCCACCTCTGTCTCGCCGGGCCTGATCGCCCGGTTTGTGACGAGTTTCGCCTGAGGCTGCCTCGAACAGGTACACAGTTCCGGCGGCCGGTCACAAACGCACTGTCCCGCCAGGGCGCGAAATGCCCGTTTCACGATCCGGTCCTCGAGGGAATGGAACGAGATCACGACGAACCTTCCTCCGGGCCGGAGAAACGAGACCGTCTCGGTGAGGAACTCGTCCAGGCCGTCCAGTTCCTGGTTGACGGCGATCCTCAATGCCTGAAACGTGCGTGTCGCAGGATGGATGGCGGGGATCCTGCGCGCGGGGACCGCCCGTCGTACCAGCTCAGCCAACTGCGAACAGCGGGTAATGGCACCCTTGGCCCTGGCGGCCACAATGGCTCTCGCGATGCGGCGCGCGTATCGTTCCTCGCCGTAGCGGTGGATGATCCGGGACAGTTGATCCTCCGCCAGGCTGTTGATGAGATCCGCGGCAGTGAGGCGCTGGCTCGTGTCCATTCTCATGTCGAGCATGGCATCCGACTGAAAGCTGAAACCGCGCGCCGGTGAAAGCAGCTGGTACGAGGAAATCCCGAGATCCACAAGGATGCCGTCCACGGGCGTGATGCCGGTGTTATTCAACACCAGCGGCAGGTTCTTGAAATTCTCGTGCAGCAACCGGAACATCCCGGCATACTGCGCCAGCCTTGCCCGCGCAATCGCCAGCGATTCCTCATCGCGGTCCAGGCCGAGCAGGAAGCCGTCGGGCTGGATGCACTCGAGGATTGCCTCCGCGTGGCCGCCCAACCCCAGCGTGGCATCCACGTACCTGCCGCCGGGCGCGCAGCTGAGTAATTCCAGCGTCTCGCGCAGCAGGACAGGTGTGTGATCCGTACCCGGATTGTTGAGCGAGTCGGGCATCGTCTCTGTCCGCCAGATCGGCCTGGTTTCGTCTGCCTTGCACGCTTGAGCCATCAGAAGCCCTGCTCCGCCAGTCGTTCCCGATCGTTGTCGGTGAGCGGATCCTCTTTCAGGCTCGTGCGGATGATCTCGTTGTTCCACACCTCGAGATGGTCGTTCTTCGCGATGACGATGACATCGCCGAAAATCTGTGCGTCTTCCCTGAGAGCCTGAGGGATGAGGATCCTCCCCTGAGGATCCATCTGGGTCAGGATCCCGTAGAAGCTCGTGAATTTCTGCAGCTTGATCTTGGCCGGGTCCATTCTCGGCGGCTCCTGAAACTTCTGGGCGATTCTCTCCCAGACCGGGATCGGGTAGATCTGGGCGCACCTGCCGTCGTCGCTTGTCACAAAGAAGGTGTTGTCTTCCGTGTCCGGAAGGTCGCGGCGAAACTTGGCCGGTATCTTCAGGCGGAATTTCTCATCGATCTTCGCGGGATAACTTCCCCACAACATACGCGACCTGCTTCAGACCCGATGAATAACCGGAAACGTCAAAGAAAAGAGACTCAGGCGTGGTGATTGTGGCCCTCATGCTCCACTTTGGACCACTTTCGACCACGCGCTGAGAATAGGACCATCAAAACAGCGTGTCAAGATAATCTTGCAACTATTTCTGGTTGCCCCTGACGTGCTGTGCATACATGGAGTTACGGTTTTTCTCCTCGCCCAGTGCCACTCTGCGGTAGGATGATTCGGCCTGGGGGAGGGAAAAGCGGCATGCGGGTAGGGATCGTCGGGCTTCCGTTGGTCGGGAAGACCACCATTTTCAATCTGCTCACGCACGGGCACGTGGAGACCTCCGCCTGGGGGGCGAGGGCCGAAGCGCACATCGGGGCGGCTCATGTTCCCGATGCGAAACTGGACCGGCTGGCGGAGGTGTTCAAGCCGGAGCGGAAAACGCATGCGACAGTCGAATACGTCGACTTGCCCGGGCTGGCGCGAGGTGAAGGCAAAGCCGCTCTCGAGGGACAGCCGAAGGAGATGGGGGCCTACCTCACGAACCTGAAGAACGTCGAGACCCTGCTTCATATCGTGCGGGCCTTTGAAGATCCCGCCGTTCCGCATTCCGAGGGATCCGTCGACCCGGCCCGCGACATGGCGTTGTTCGAACTCGAGATGATGTTTTCGGACCTGGCTATCGTCGAGAAGCGGCTGGAGAGACTGTCCAAGGACCTCAAGAAGGTCCGGTCAGCGGAACTCGAGACCGAGAACAGCGTCCTCGAGCGGTTCAAGACTTCGCTGGAGAGCGAGAAGCCCTTGCGCGAGCTGACGCTTACTCCCGAAGAGGAAAAGAGGATCCGGGGCTTCACGTTCCTGTCGGCGAAGCCCATCCTCCACGTGATCAACCTCGGTGACGCCGATGCGGCGCAGATCCCTCACGTCGTGCAACGCTACGGGCTGAACCGGTTTGTTTCGGAGCACCGGTCCGCGGTAACGGCGGTCTGCGGAAAGATAGAAGCGGAGATCGAGTCGCTGCCGGATGACGACGCCGCGGGGTTCATGGCTGACCTCGGACTCTCGGAAAGCGGCTTGACGCGCATCATTCACGAATCTTACGCCCTGCTGGGGCTCATTTCCTTCTACACCGTCGGCGAACCTGAAGCGAGGGCCTGGTCCATTCCGAGGGATTCAACCGCCCTGCAGGCCGCGGGGGCGATCCACACCGACTTCGAGCGCGGATTCATCAAGGCCGAAGTCGTGGCCTATGATCCGATGATCGAGGCGGGATCCTACGCCGCTGCAAGGAGCAGGGGAGTCCTCAGGCTCGAGGGCAAGGACTACGTCGTCCAGGAAGGTGATGTCATACTTTTCCGGTTCAACGTCTGATGATGCGGGCGGACGCTCGGGTTGAGGCCCGATCGCTCCGCCGCATGGGCGGGACTCATGGAAGAACGGCTGCCGATCCTGATACTGCTCGGCCTGACGGCTTCGCTGGCGAATATCTGCGGCGGCTGGATCGTTTCCTCGCAGCCGCGCTTCCGGCGCACCGCGCTGAACACCTTCATCTCGCTGGGCGCGGGATTCATGCTGGCGGCGGCGATCCTGGAGGTCATTCCCAGGAGCCTCGCACTCAGCAAGCTGGCCGGACCGGCGATCCTCGGCGGGTATCTTTTTGTCCACCTGGTGGAGCACACCATCGCCTCCCACTTTCACTTCGGGGAGGAGACACACGCAGACGAGATCTTCGGGGCACGCGCCGCGTGGTCGGCGCTTGCGGGCCTGGCATTGCACGCGTTTTTCGACGGCGCGCTGATCGCCGCCGGCTTCTGGGTGTCGATGCAACTCGGCATCCTGCTCTTCCTCGCCATCTTCCTGCACAAGATCCCGGAGGGCTTCACCGCCGCCAGTATCATGCGCGCCTCGGGGCGGAGCGGGGCCGCCGTTGTGGGTGCGGCAGCGGCGATCAGCATCAGCACCCTTGCCGGGGTCGTGAGCATCGCATGGAGCTACGCGCTCGTGCAGACCGCGCTGCCTTTCAGTGCCGGAGTCACGCTGTACGTCGCGGCCTCGGACCTGATACCGGAGGTGAACAAGGAGAAAGGCATCAAGGTATCTGTGGGAGTGTTTCTGGGGGTTGTACTCTTCTTAATATCGGAGTTCCTGCTTGGGATGTTCCTCTGACCCGGCGCTGGTAACAAAGAACCCGGCCCTGCCCCCGCGGCAGGCGAGTCGCCCGGGTGCCGGCCCGGGCGGCGTATGGTATGCTGTGACCGACCGTTCTGATGCGCGAACTGTAATCGAGGGACTGGGTGGTCCGGAAGGTCCATGCAATTAGTACCGATCTCCTTCGGCGCATTATTCCTCCTGCTGACGCACGTGCCCGGACCCGCCGTATCGTTTCAGACGCCTGCCGCATCGGAGGCTGCGCTGTTCGGGGCCGTGATCGGCTCCATTGAGTACTCTGCGGACGCTCCTCTGAACCGCGCCGACTACGACAGCCTGATCGGTATGAAAGCGGGTGGCACTCTCACCCGAACCGGCGTCAAGAATGCCATCCAGGCGCTCTACAGCACCCAGCTCTTTGCCTCGATCGTTGTCGACGCGGAGCGGGCTGATCACGGGGTTCGTGTCACGTTCCGCCTGCGTCGGGCCTATTTCTTCAACGAGTTCAAAATCGAAGGGGATCTCGATCTGGAAGCGCGTTCACTCACCGAGATCCTCCGGCTCCCCGTAGGAGACCGTTACGCTCTGGAGAAACTGGAGGACGCCCGGAAGGCCGTGGTCCGCATGGTCGAGGAAAGGGGCTACTATCTTGGGCAGGTTGAAACTCGGACCGTGGTCAACCGTGTGACATTCCAGATCGACACGATATTTGCGGTGAAGACCGGCAAGCAGGCGGTGTTGGGCTCTTTCCGGATACAGGGTGTGCCGGAGGCGGAAATTGAGCCGATCCGCGACAGGCTGAAGCTCCGGGAGGGGAAAGAGTACAGCCATGGGAAGGTTGCGAGTCAGCTGGAGGGTCTGAAGAAGTACCTTGTCGAACGCGGGTACCTGGCGGCGACACCCGAAATCAGTGAGGAGTTCGATCGCGCGCAAAACAACGTGGCGTTGACGCTCAGCTTCAGGAATTTCGGAAGGGTCCGTGTGGCGCTCGA